>BHEQ01000326.1 GCA_003864535.1 Gammaproteobacteria bacterium | reverse complement strand
AAAACGTCTAATTTATCCGCACTTAGTTTAGGTGCATTAGGAATTGTATATGGAGATATTGGCACCAGTCCTTTATATACTTTACAAGAATGTTTTTCAGCGGAACACTTAGCGATTACTCCGCAAAATATCTATGGCTTTATTGCGCTTATTTTTTGGTCTATTTTATTTTCTGTGACCCTAAAATATGTGATTTTTATCTTACAAGCCGATCATAAAGGCGAGGGTGGAATAGTTGTTTTACTGCAAGAAGCAAGTGCTAATTTGAAGGGAAAGGCAGTCAATGTTGTTATCGGTTTAGGCTTAGTTGGAGCGGCTTTGTTTTATGGGGATGCCGTTATAACTCCAGCTATATCAGTACTTTCCGCAGCTGAGGGGCTCAAAGTTATCAACCCAAACTTAGAGCCGTATATCTTGCCAATTGGGATGATAGTCTTGATTGGTTTGTTTAGTATTCAACGCTTTGGAAGCCAAAAAGTAGGCGTTTTATTTGGTCCTGTCATGTGCCTTTGGTTTTTAATTTTAGCAGTCCTTGGCATCATCAATATTATTCAAGCACCGCAAATTCTTAATGCGATAAATCCTTATTATGGCTATCTTTTTATTAAAACCCAAGGTTGGTCGGTTTTTTTAGGGCTCGGCGCGGTTGTCCTTGCCTTAACTGGAGCTGAGGCACTTTATGCAGATATGGGGCACTTTGGCAAAAAACCAATTCGGCTAACGTGGTTCTCTATCGTCCTGCCGTGCTTAGCTCTTAATTATTTTGGGCAAGGCGCACTCTTGCTTGCTAATCCTTCCGCAATTAGCAGCCCTTTCTTTTTATTAGCACCAACATGGGCGGTTCTGCCTTTAGTGCTGATTGCGACATTGGCAACGGTTATTGCAAGTCAAGCGGTAATCTCAGGTACGTATTCACTCACAAGGCAAGCCATTCAGCTAGGTTTTGCACCACGCATGAGTATTATTCACACCAGCAGCAAAGAAGAAGGGCAGATTTATATGCCTGC
>BHEQ01000325.1 GCA_003864535.1 Gammaproteobacteria bacterium | reverse complement strand
TATTTCAAGCACATCCAAAGTCAGTGCAAAACATTCGGCAAGTGAGTACAGACTTAGCTCCGTCGATTTTAGCAATTTTAGTTTTCATCTCAGGGATTGTTTTATTATTTTCAGGAATGACCCAAGCATTAGATCAGCGTTTGGAGTATTTAAGCTTTTTAGTGCCTGAAGTAATGATAGAAAGTTCACATTTCCTCGCAAGTTTAGTGGGTTTGCTGTGTTTGCTTTTAGCTAATGGCTTAAAAAAGCGTGTTTTAGGCGCATGGATGCTAAGTGTAGTTTTATTATTTTCAGGTGCCGCGCTATCTTTATTAAAAGGATTTGATTGGGAAGAGGCGATTTTATTAGTTTTTGTCGCAGGATTATTGATTATATTTAAGGCAGCTTTTTATAGGCGCAGCCGTTTATTGGATTTGAATATTGTTTCAGGATATCTTATTGCATGCATAGGCGTACTTATAATAGCGCTGGGCTTGTTTTTGTTTTCTTATCAATCAATTGATTATCAAAATATATCGTGGTGGCAGTTTGATTTAAATGCCTCAGCTCCGCGTTCATTAAGGGCCTTATCTGGAGCATTTATTTTGCTGGCTTTTTTGATTTTAAATTGGTTATTACGCGTCGCACCTCTTAAAATAAGTCCACCTAATCAAGCTCAATTAGATCAAGCAAGCAAGATTTACCAGAATTCAAACCAAGCAGATGGCGGCTTAGCGCTTACGGGAGATAAGGCGTTTTTATTTAATCCACAATGCGATACCTTTATTATGTACGCGCGGCAAGGGCGCAGCCTTGTAACTTTGTTTGACCCAATCGGCAAGGAGAGCGCTGCTTTAATTTGGCAATTTAAAGATTTTTGTGAGCATCATCAATTACGTCCTGTTTTTTATCAAGTGAGTGCCAAGAACTTGCCGCTGTATATTGATGCTGGTTTAACAATGCTTAAATTAGGTGAAGAGGCGCTGATTAATCTAGCAGAATTCAACCTAGAAGGCCGGATAATGAAGGGCTTACGT
>BHEQ01000324.1 GCA_003864535.1 Gammaproteobacteria bacterium | reverse complement strand
TCATATTCGCCTGCTGTTGGGCGGCCTAAATGGGAGGTAACTAAAACCGCCGCACCTTTTTTAAGTGCTAATTGTATAGTTGGCAAAGATGCAGTTAAACGCGCTTCAGATGTTATTTTACCATCTTGTAACGGTACATTTAAATCTTCACGAATGAAAACACGTAAACCCTTAAGATCAAGATCAGCCATTTTTAGAAATTGCATAATTACTCCTAGTATAAGTTGTTATTAGTTGGTATTAATTGTGAGGTTAAAATAAGGATTAAACCCCAAAATGATAATTAAAGATAAGATGCGTATCAAAAAAATTATAAATAATTCAAATATTTTAAATATGGACTGCTTCCTCTCCTGAGCTTTTCCCCTGCGAAGGGGAGGGGCTCTTTATAATTTGTCTAGATAGCGTTCAGCATCAAGAGCTGCCATGCAGCCTGATCCAGCTGATGTAATCGCTTGCCGATAAACAGAATCCATAACATCACCGCAGGCAAATACACCTTGGATTGATGTTGCGGTTTGATTACCAATACTGCCTGATTGCACGCTAATATAATCATTGTGCATCGTTAATTGATCTTTGAAGATTTGTGTATTTGGCACATGTCCAATTGCGATAAATACGCCATCTAAGGTAAGATCAACATGCGTATTATCCATAATATTATTTAAGCGCACTCCAGTAACGCCTAAATTATCGCCCAAAACATCAGCTAAAGTTTGCTTAAGGTGAAGTATTATTTTACCTTCAGCAACACGCTTATAGAGTTGATCTAGCATGATTTTTTCCGCGCGAAATTGATCACGTCTATGCACTAAATGAACTTTACTTACCATTTTGGCTAAATATAAAGCTTCTTCAACCGCGGTATTACCGCCGCCAATCACCGCAACTTCCTTATTTTGGAAGAAAAATCCATCACAGGTAGCACATGCAGAAACGCCGCGCCCTTTATAGAGTGTTTCTGAAGCTAAGCCTAAGTATTTGGCAGATGCACCTGTGGCAATAATTAAACTATCACAAGTATAAAT
>BHEQ01000323.1 GCA_003864535.1 Gammaproteobacteria bacterium | reverse complement strand
CTTTCTGAGCAAAAGCCTCGCGTAATGCAGGTTCTACGTCGCTAGGATTAGTTATTTTTAAACCTGAATGTCCGTAAGCTTCAGCTAGTTTTACAAAATCAGGCAGGGATTCAAAATAACTCATGGAATAGCGTTTTTGAAAGAAAAACTCTTGCCATTGACGCACCATTCCTAAATAGCCATTATTTAAACTGATGATTTTTACAGGGGTAGAGTATTGCTTAATCGTACTAAGTTCTTGCAGCATCATTTGGATTGAGCCATCACCAGTAATACAGGCAACATCCGCAGAAGGATGAGCAAGTTTCACACCCATAGCTGCAGGCAGCCCAAAGCCCATCGTTCCAAGCCCGCCTGAATTTATCCATTGTCTTGGGCTATCAAAGCCATAATATTGCGCCGCCCACATTTGGTGCTGACCGACATCTGAGGTGATAAACGCTTGGCCTTTTGTCACCTCAAAAAGTTTCTCAACCACAAATTGCGGTTTGATGATTGTAGATGAAGGCTCATATGCTAAAGAGTGCATTTTGCGCCACTCATCAATACTTGCCCACCAAGCTTTAAGTGCTTTAGGCTCTATTTTATCATGCGCTTCATCATGTAATTCAATAAGATGTTCAAGAACTGCTTTAACATCCCCAACAACAGGCACGGCCACTGGGACATTTTTGGCAATAGTTGATGGATCAATATCGATATGAATTATTTTTGCATAAGGGCAAAACTCTTCAATCTTACCGGTGATTCTATCGTCAAAACGTGCTCCTATCGCAACGAGGACATCACATTCATGCATTGCCATATTCGCTTCATACGTGCCGTGCATTCCAAGCATTCCCAAAAATTGCTTATCGGAGGCTGGATATGCGCCAAGCCCCATTAAAGTGCTCGTGATTGGTGCGCCAATGGCTTTTACAAAATGGATTAACTCTTTACTTGCATTTGCAATTACCGCGCCGCCACCTGAATAAAACATCGGGCGTTTTGCTTGCATTAACAGCTCGTAGGCTTTTTTAATTTGTCCAGTATGTCCTTTTACGG
>BHEQ01000322.1 GCA_003864535.1 Gammaproteobacteria bacterium | reverse complement strand
CACGGATTGCAAGTGCGATAAATGCAGCTTCTATACCGCCTGCAGCACCTAATAAATGCCCCGTAACTGATTTGGTTGAGCTCATGGCAATCTTATACGCATGATCACCTAAGCAGGCTTTAGCCGCCTGAACCTCAGCAATGTCACCTGCGGGAGTTGAAGTGCCATGTGCGTTGATGTAATTAATCTCATCTGGATTAAGTTTTGCATCTTTTAAAGCGGCAAGCATACAGCGTTTTGCCCCATCTCCTGTTGCGGTTGGAGAAGTCATATGATAGGCATCTCCGCTCATTCCAAAGCCTGCAAGTTCGCAATAAATATTAGCTCCGCGTGCTTTGGCGTGTTCATATTCTTCTAAAACTAAAGTACCAGCACCATCAGAAAGTACAAAGCCATCACGATATTTATCCCATGGACGTGATGCTTGCTCTGGTGCGTCATTGCGGGTTGATAACGCACGCGCTGCGGCAAAGCCACCGATCCCTGTTGGTGTGGATGACATCTCAGACCCACCTGCTATCATGACATCAGCATCACCATAAGCTATCATTCTTGCTGCCATGCCAATACAATGCGTACCAGTTGCACAAGCGGTGCTAATAGCAAGATTTGGACCTTGAATGCCCATTAAAATAGATAACTGCCCTGAAATCATATTGATGATAGAGCGCGGTACAAAAAATGGGGATATTTTACGCGTACCACCTCTTAAAAAAGCAGCATGACCATCTTCAATACCAGGTAGACCACCGATGCCAGCACCTATAATAACCCCGATACGTTCGCGGTTATCATCTGTGATGCTAAGACCTGAGTCTTGGATCGCATCTACAGCTGCGCCAATGCCATATTGAATGAATAAATCCATTTTTTTAAAATCTTTGGGAGGTATATATGCGCTAGCATCAAAATCAATCACAGACCCTGAAAATCTCACGGGGTAGCTACTTGCATCATATGCGCTAATAGTCCTAATTCCACTTTTTCCAGCGAGGACATTGCTCCATGCTAGTTCAACTTTACTCCCAACAGGTGAAACAATTC
>BHEQ01000321.1 GCA_003864535.1 Gammaproteobacteria bacterium | reverse complement strand
GCCCGTCCTGCAACTAAGCTATCTGGAGCTTTTTGCTTACCAACACTTACAACAGATGCAGCGTCATATTGCATTGGTCCATCAATAATAAGATCTGGGCTTTTAAGTTTTGCAATCTTGGTTGCTTGGTCGACTTTTTCAACATCCAAGCCCATACCTGAACTCCCTGTTGAATATGAGATCATCGCAACGCGTGGCTCAATTCCAAAAGATACCGCTGATTGTGCTGATTGGAGCGCAATATCAGCAAGCTCTTCCGAACTAGGATCAGGATTTACCGCGCAATCACCATAAACATAAACTTGATCAGGCATAAGCATAAAAAATACAGAGGAGACAATTTTAGCCTCAGGTGCGGTTTTAATAAGCTGTAAAGCGGGGCGGATCGTATTTGCGGTTGTGTGAACCGCGCCAGACACCAAACCATCAACCTCATCTAACGCTAGCATTACCGTGCCTAGAACAACATTATCTTCCAATTGTTTTTCAGCTAAGGCCTCATTCATACCTTTATGTTTTCTAAATTCAACTAAAGCATTTATATATTTATGCCGAGCTTCATTTGGGTTAATGATTTCCAAATCATCAGGCAAGCTTAATCCTTGTGCATGTGCCACTTGCTCAATCACGCTGCGCTCACCAAATAAAACACAACGCGCGATACCTTTTTCATGGCATAAAATTGCCGCTTTAACCGTGCGTGGTTCATCACCTTCAGGTAAAACAATCCGTTTATGTGCTTTACGCGCGCGCTCCATTAATTGATAGCGAAATGCGGGGGGGGACATTCTCGTTTCTCGGGGCTTATCAATATATTTTGTAAGAGATTTAATCGATAAATGTTCCGCTATAAAATCAATAACACTGCGCATTCGATCTAGATCATCCATCGGCACTTGAATGCTCATTGATCCAAGCTTTGTAGCGGTATCATACGAGTTCATATCGGTGACTATTACAGGCAAACCAGTGCTTAACGCGGGGCGGCATAATTCAATCATGCGCTCATCAGGGATACATCCACTGGTAAATAAAATTCCAGCCAAAGG
>BHEQ01000320.1 GCA_003864535.1 Gammaproteobacteria bacterium | reverse complement strand
CCGACCATATGCACGTTCATTTGCTTAAGAATACCGCGTGTGGTGAATTCTTTTTCGGCTAGTTTTTCATTACATTCGTGCCAAATTGATGCAGCAGTTTCTTGATTTAAAAGCCGATCTTTGATTCCAAATGGTGTGGCTAATTCAAGATGCGTCCAGTGATAGAGTGGGTTTCCAATCGTATTTGGGACGGTTGCAGCATAGGCTTTGAATTTCTCAAAATCATCCGCATCTCCAGTGCAAAAATCCTCAGATATTCCATTAGCACGCATCGCACGCCATTTGTAATGATCCCCTTTGAGCCAAATATCATACAGGTTTTTAAATTGGTAATCTGCCGCAATTTGCAGCGCGGGCAAATGACAGTGATAGTCAAAGATGGGCATATCTTTGGCATAATCATGATATAAAACACGTGCAACTTCATTTTTTAATAAAAAATTATCTGTTAAAAAAGTCATAATAACAACACCTTAATGAATAGAAAAATACTAAGTAAGCGACCTATTGATTGATTATGGGGACTTCTATAAATTAGATTTTTCAAGGCTTGCGATATTATTAAAAGCGCAGTTTACTAAGGTAAATTAGCACTAAATAATATCGCGTCAGCTGAAAAAGCACATATAGATGTGCCCTTATGTTATCTAAGCAATCTTATTAACATAGTTTACAACTGTTTTTTGAGCGCCATGCGTCATTAAACTTTGGTATGCATTAGTTACTTTCTCAATAAATTGTTCATTTTTAGGCAAAATTATACCAAAAATAGCCTCTATATTTAAAAGTGCTAAAACCTGTGCTGCTGCATTATTATCAGCTTTTGCGCTTATATCTTTTAATTGTTGCGCCATTGGATCACGAACATCAATCACATTGCCAAGATCATCGCTACCTGCAACATAGCGCATCCATGCCGCAATTCCTAGTGCGAGCAAAGTATAATCTTGGTGATGCTCAATGTGCCATAAAATAGAGGCTAGAAAGCGCTGTGGGATTTTTTGAGTCCCATCCATCGCAATTTGCCAAGTTCGGTGTTTTAGACCTGTATTTTCATAACGCGCAA
>BHEQ01000319.1 GCA_003864535.1 Gammaproteobacteria bacterium | reverse complement strand
TATTTAAAGCACATCCAAAGTCAGTGCAAAACATTCGGCAAGTGAGTACAGACTTAGCTCCGTCGATTTTAGCAATTTTAGTTTTCATCTCAGGGATTGTTTTATTATTTTCAGGAATGACCCAAGCGTTAGATCAGCGTTTGGAGTATTTAAGCTTTTTAGTGCCTGAAGCAATGATAGAAAGTTCACATTTCCTCGCAAGTTTAGTGGGTTTGCTATGTTTACTTTTAGCTAATGGCTTAAAAAAGCGTGTTTTAGGCGCATGGATGCTAAGTGTGGCTTTATTATTCTCAGGTGCTGTTCTATCTTTATTAAAAGGATTTGATTGGGAAGAGGCTATTTTATTGGTTTTTGTCGCAGGATTATTGATTATATTTAAGGCAGCTTTTTATAGGCGCAGCCGCTTATTGGATCTGAATATTTTTTCAGGATATCTTATTGCATGTATAGGCGTACTTATAATAGCGTTGGGCTTATTTTTGTTTTCTTATCAATCAATTGATTATCAAAACATATCGTGGTGGCAGTTTGATTTAAATGCCTCAGCCCCGCGTTCATTAAGAGCTTTGTCTGGAACATTTATTTTGCTGGCTTTTTTGATTTTAAATTGGTTATTACGCGTCGCACCTCTTAAAATAAGTCCACCTAATCAAGCTCAATTAGATCAAGCAAGTAATATTTATCAGCATTCAAACCAAGCAGATGGAGGCTTAGCACTGACGGGAGATAAGGCATTTTTATTTAATCCACAAGGTGATACTTTTATTATGTATGCGCGGCAAGGGCGCAGTCTTGTCACTTTGTTTGACCCAATCGGCAAGGAGATTGCTGCTTTAATTTGGCAATTTAAAGATTTTTGTGAGCATCATCAATTGCGTCCTGTTTTTTATCAAGTGAGTGCCAAGAACCTACCGCTGTATATAGATGCAGGTCTAACAATGCTTAAATTAGGCGAAGAAGCGCTGATTAATCTGCCAGAATTTAATCTAGATGGTGCAGGAATGAAGGGCTTACGTTATGCCTATAAACATGCACTAGCTGAGGGTTTAAGCCTGCATATATATGATAAAAATAC
>BHEQ01000318.1 GCA_003864535.1 Gammaproteobacteria bacterium | reverse complement strand
AAACCTTTGTGGATAGATTGAATATTCATAGCGACCTCTTATTTGTAATTTCTATAATTTATAGTCTGTTTTGGTGGCGGAAAATAATGCTTAAAAAGAAAGGTACTCCAATTAATGAAGTCACAATGCCGACTGGAATAATCACTCCGTGGATAATATTTTTAGAGGCAATTGATGCAAGCGATAAAATAAGTGCGCCAATTAAAGCACTGCCACTTAAATAAAAGCGGTGATCTTCTCCAAAAATTAAACGCGAAATATGCGGCGCAACTAAGCCTATAAAGCCAATTGGACCTACAAAAGCAACCGCGGTTGCGGAGAGAATGCTAATTCTAATTAAAGTTAAAAGTCTTAAGCGGCGCACATCTATACCAAAGCTTAAAGCGCGATCCTCACCTAATCTTAATGCGGTTAATTTCCATGCGTTACACATAGACCATGGAAAAATAATCAAAAATAAGCCCCACATAATTCCAAGTTTAGGCCAATTAGCTTTACCTAAGCTTCCCATTGTCCAAAAAACAAGATTCTGCAAGGTATCTTCCGTTGCAATAAACTGCATCATGGAAACTAGCGCATTAAAAGTAAACACTAAAGCAATCCCAAATAAAACAACACCCGAGGTCATAACCTGAGTCCAACGCGAGACGGCATCTAACATGAAAGCTGCAAGCAGGGCAAATATAAAAGCATTCGCAGAGATAAACCATTGCGAGGGAATTCCTGCAAAACCAATTCCTGAAACAATTGCTAATGCCGCGCCAAAAGCTGCTGCAGATGAAACCCCAAGCGTAAAAGGACTTGCAAGCGGATTATTTAAAATTGTTTGCATCTCAGCCCCAGCTAAGCCTAGTGCCATGCCAACAATAATTGCCATTAAGGCATAAGGCAGACGCAAATCCCAAACAATTACGCGCGTGCCTGCATTTGCAAGTTCAGGTGACCATAAGGTTTGCCATAATGTTTTAAGGCTTAATCCTGAAGGTCCGATAATAAAATCAACTAATAAACTGCTCATAATTAAAATAATGAGCAAGATAATTAGCATGGTTCTTTGCTTTATTAAAGCTTGATACTTTTTATATTGCAT
>BHEQ01000317.1 GCA_003864535.1 Gammaproteobacteria bacterium | reverse complement strand
CATTATGATTATTGGTCTGAAAAAGTAAGACGCTCGGTACTTTTAGATTCACGCGCGGATATTTTATTATTTGGTAACGCTGAACGCGCTATAGTTGAGATTTCACATCGCTTAGCTAAAGGCGAGACGATCGCGCAAATGACAGATATCCGCGGTACCGCAGTAAGCTTACCGCATCGCTTACATGCAGGATTTATGGAGATTAACTCAACATCCATCGATAATAAATTGGGGAAAATTGAAAAACATATCAATCCATATTTAGATAATAAAGATAATAAAAATAATGAAATTCCAGAGACAATCACTGCAACTGCTCCAGTTGTTGCCCAAGAGAAAAATCAAGTTATTGATCAAGCTATTGATCAGGTTAGTAATCAAAAACATGATCAAAATATAAATCAAAATGAAGCACTTGAAGTCCCAGATGCGGCCAATATCGCCTTACAAAAAAAGCAGCAAAAACAAGCGGCTTATATTCGCCTTCCAAGTTATGCGGACGTGAAAGATGATCCCATCTTATATGCGCATACCTCGCGCTTATTGCACCTTGAGACCAACCCGTATAATGCGCGTCCTTTAGTGCAACAGCATGGCGATCGTGACATTTGGATTAATCCTGCGCCGATTCCTTTAACCACGCCTGAGATGGACGGTGTATTTGACCTGCCCTATGCACGCAATCCACATCCTCGTTATGCTGGAACTAAAATTCCTGCGTGGGAGATGATCCGCTTCTCCGTTAATATTATGCGTGGCTGTTTTGGGGGTTGTACTTTTTGTTCGATTACAGAGCATGAAGGGCGCATTATTCAAAGTCGCTCAGAAAAATCTGTTTTAAAGGAAATTGAAGAGATTCGCGATAAAACAGAAGGCTTTACTGGGACAATTTCCGATCTAGGTGGCCCTACCGCCAATATGTATCGCCTTGCATGTAAAGATCCTGAAATTGAAAAACATTGCCGCAAACTTTCTTGTGTTTATCCTGATATTTGCAGTAATTTAAACACAGATCATTCACATTTAACTAAACTTTATCGTAAAGCGCGTGATTTAAAAGGGGTTAAACGTATTTTAATCGCCTCTGGATTGC
>BHEQ01000316.1 GCA_003864535.1 Gammaproteobacteria bacterium | reverse complement strand
TATGTCGCACAAACTCATTGCTATAGCGCAAGCCATCTTCATTGAGGATGCGATAATCATCAATTACGATAGCGTTATCCAAGCTGCCGCCGAGGGCAAGATTTTTCTCGCGCAAAGCATCGAGGTCGCGCATAAATCCGAAAGTCCGTGCGCGCGAAATCTCTTCTATATAAGCATTGCTTGAGAAATCAAAACACATTTCTGGATCAGTTCGCTTAAGTACAGGATGCTCAAACTCGATTTTAAAATCTAATTGATAGCCATCATGAGGCTCAAACATTGCCCATTTATCGCCATCTTCAACCCGAACAGGCTTAGTGATCCGAATAAATTGTCGCGCTGCACTTTGTGTTTGGATGCCAGCAGACTGAATTAAAAAGACAAAAGGTGCGGCACTGCCATCCATAATCGGTATTTCTGGAGCACTTACTTCAATATAAATATTGTCAATTCCAAGACCTGCTAATGCAGACATTAAATGCTCAACAGTAGAGACGCTTGTTGTGCCAATTGAAAGTGTCGTCGCCATGCGCGTATCGGTAACAGCTAAAGCACCTACTTTCATAGGACTTGCGCCTGCAATATCACTGCGAATAAAGGTAATTCCTGAATTAATAGGCGCAGGGCGCAAGGTAAGATAAACCTTATTCCCTGTATGTAAACCTATTCCAGTTGTTTTAATAACATTTTTAATAGTACATTGATTTGTCATATTGTTCTCAGCAAGTAACAAAAATTAATCAGCTTGACGGCGTAAAAACGCAGGTACGTCTAGAATATCACCGAATAACTTTTCTTGGTCACTTTTTTGGCGTATAGGAGCTGCTAAGCTACCATCAACAACCGAAGCTGCCGTTCTTAGACTTGTTCTTGCATTAATTGGCAAGCTCGTATCTGTAAATTTACCAAGTCCTGTGGCAACAATTGTAACTTTAAGTTCACCTTGTTGTAGCGAATCATCATGGCACATGCCGATAATAACATTGGCTGTTTCTGAAGCAAACTCTTGAATTAACTCACCAACTTCACTAAATTCACCCATAGATAAATCACCATTAGTGGTTACATTAACCAAAATACCTTCAGCACCAGCAAGAT
>BHEQ01000315.1 GCA_003864535.1 Gammaproteobacteria bacterium | reverse complement strand
CCAATCCGCCCTGGTAGATGAATGTGTCCTGGCATAATCCCAATCTTACATTCACCTGGAGTGATAATTCCTGGGCAGTTAGGTCCAATTAAACGCACGCCGCCAGTTGTTTCAATGTAACGCTTAGCTTTAAGCATATCAAGCGTTGGCACGCCCTCGGTAATTACAACAATTAGCGCAATACCTGCATCAACCGCCTCAACAATTGAATCAAGAACAAAAGGAGCGGGAACATAAATAACGGTAGCATCTGCATTTGTGGCGCGTACTGCTTGTTTCATTGTATTAAATACAGGCAAGCCTAAATGGATCGTTCCGCCTTTTCCTGGGGTTACTCCACCTACAATTTTTGTACCATATGCAATCGCTTGTTCTGAATGGAATGTTCCATTTTTACCCGTAAAACCTTGAACTAATACTTTGGTATCTCTATTAATTAGAATACTCATTGAAATCTCCTACAAATTAAAGGTAAAGGTTTAAGCAACGGCTTCAACGATCTTGGTTGCGGCATCAGCTAAACCATCAGCTGGAATAAGTTTTAATCCTGACTCAGACAGTAGTTTTGCACCGAGCTCCGCATTATTACCTTCTAAACGTACCACAACAGGCACCGTTACATTAACTTCTTTAACCGCAGCAATAATTGCCTCAGCAATCATATCGCAGCGGACAATGCCGCCAAAGATATTGATAAGCACGCCTTTCACGGAAGGATCTTCCAAAATCAATTTAAACGCCTCAATCACGCGCTCTTTAGTTGCGCCACCGCCAACATCCAAGAAGTTAGCAGGCTGTCCGCCGTATAATTTAATTATGTCCATAGTTGCCATAGCAAGACCTGCGCCATTAACCATGCAACCAATATTGCCTTCGAGGGCGACATAATTTAATTCAAATTCAGAGGCTTTTAATTCGCGTTCATTTTCTTGAGATTTATCACGTTGCGCGGTAAGTTTAGGTAAACGATACATAGCATTGCTATCGAGGCTGATTTTAGCATCAACACAAGCTAAGCTACCATCTTTGAGCACGCTTAACGGATTGATCTCAAACAAAGCAAAATCATTTTCCACAAAAGCTTGATATGCGCCTAACAT
>BHEQ01000314.1 GCA_003864535.1 Gammaproteobacteria bacterium | reverse complement strand
TTATCTGAGCTTTCTGTATTTGGCAAAGTTGCTGGAGATTCTGCGCGTGAATATGCGCTCGCACATAAATCAACCGCGTCTGCTGCAAGTATTACCCAATTAGCCCAAGAGCAATTTAAAACATTTACGCAGTTGCTTGAGCAAACTGATGGAACGGAAAATCCTGCCGCTATTCGGAACGAAATGGGCGATATTATGGAAGAATGCGTTGGTATTTATCGATCAGAAGAGACAACTAGCAAAGCTATTGCTAAACTTCAATCCTTAAAAGAGCGTTATAAAAACGTGCGTGTTCAAGATAAATCTAAAATATTTAATACAGATTGGCTTACAACTATTGAGCTTGGCTATTTGCTTGATGTTGCGCAAACTATGGCGCATTCAGCCCATTTGCGTAAAGAATCACGTGGATCACATCAACGCCTTGATTTTGTAGAACGCGACGATAACTCTTTCCTAAAACATAGTTTGTCTTTTTATCAAGAAGATGGAACTCCTAGAAATGAATATAGTGATGTTACGATTACTAAATCTCAACCAGCAAAACGGTCATATGGCGCGGCGCAAAGCGAGGGTAAATAAATGAGCAAGAAAATCATTATTGAAATTATGCGTTATCGTCCAGAGCTTGATGTAAAGCCATGGCCTGAGCAATTTGAAATAGAATGGACTCAAGATATGTCTGTTTTAGATGCACTTAATATTATTAAAGATGAACAAGATCAAAGTATTGCTTACCGTTGGTCATGCCGTATGGAAGTTTGTGGATCGTGTGGCATGGTTATTAATGGCATTCCAAAGCTTGCCTGTTCAACCTTTATCCGCGAATATGCTATGGAAAAGATTATTAATATCGCACCACTGGATAACTTTCCGATTGAAAAAGATTTAGTTGTTGATTTTGATCCATTTATCAAAAAACTTGAATCAATCAAGCCCTATATTATCAAACAGCAAGAACGTGCAATTTCTGAAAAAGAGCATATCCAAACACCAAAACAATTAGCTAAGTTTGCAAATTATACGATGTGTATCAATTGTATGCTGTGCTATCAAGCTTGCCCACAAGTTGCGCTCAATCCTGACTTTTTAGGTCCAGCTGCGATAGCG
>BHEQ01000313.1 GCA_003864535.1 Gammaproteobacteria bacterium | reverse complement strand
ATATGGAATCCTCAGGCAATAGCAATGGTCAAATTTCAATTAATGTGATTTTTGAGCAAGGAACAAATGTTGATATTGCGCAAGTGCAAGTGCAAAATCAATTACAACAAGCACTTCCTCTTTTACCGATGGAAGTACAGCAACAGGGAATTAAAGTTGAAAAATCAGCTGCATCATTCTTACTTGTGGTCGCATTTTACTCTGAAGATGGCTCGCTTAATAAAAATGACTTGGGTGATTATGTTTCAACAAATATCTTAGACTCTGTTTCTAGATTAGAAGGCGTTGGACAAGTTAATTTTTTTGGCTCATCGTATTCAATGCGTGTTTGGTTAGACCCCAATAAATTAAATAATTTTAGCCTTGTTCCTGGTGATGTTGTCGCTGCAATCAAAGAACAAAATGCCCAAGTTGCTTTTGGTCAACTTGGGGGTTCTCCAACGGTTGATAATCAATCCTTAAATGTCACCGTGACCTCACAATCTCAATTAAGCAATACTACAGAGTTTGGAGATATTCAGTTACGCGTCAATGCCGATGGTAGCCAAGTTAGACTTAAAGATGTCGCCACAATAGAACTTGGCGGTGAAAGCTATTATATAGAGCCATATTTTAATGGCAAACCTGCAACAGGATTTGCCGTTAGCTTAGCCTCTGGTTCAAATGCTTTAGATACAGCGGCACTGGTTAAAGCAGAAGTATTAAAACTATCTGCACTTTTTCCTACAAGCATGAAGTTCGCCTATGCTCATGATACGATTCCTTTTGTTGAACGCTCTATTGATAATGTTTTTCATACCTTAATTGAAGCGATTGGTCTTGTTTTCTTAGTCATGTTCTTATTTTTGGGTAATTTTAGAGCAACCTTGATTCCAACTTTAGCGATTCCGGTTGTCTTGCTCGGTACTTGCGCCGTCTTAGCTGCATTTGGGTTTACCTTGAACACGCTTACTTTATTTGCAATGGTGCTGGCAATCGGTCTTCTTGTTGATGATGCAATTGTCGTGGTTGAGAATGTCGAGCGGATCATGGAAGAGGAACATTTATCCCCTGTTGAGGCAACCCGTAAATCAATGCAACAAATTACAGGAGCTTTAATTGGTATTGCACTTG
>BHEQ01000312.1 GCA_003864535.1 Gammaproteobacteria bacterium | reverse complement strand
ACAACAGCTTGAGAGTGAAATTCAGACAAATCAAAAAAAAATCAAAAAAAGAATAACAACCATTAAAAAAAAAAGACGTTAAATTGATATATCTGATAAGAACATGTAGAAAATCCTTTTTAATAATTAATTATGTGGCATAGTCAATATTATGATAAATATAAATTTATACATAAGCTGAGTGCTATAAATTAGATTTTGTATCAGCGCTCTTAAATGCATTAACATCTATAATCTGCCCACCATCACGTAATTTTTGCTGCCCTGTTTTTACGATAATATCATGAGCTTCAATTCCTGAAGCAATCTCGGCAACGCCTGAACGCCGTCCACTTAAAACAACTTCTGTTAAGTACGCATATTGATTTTTGGGAATATTTGCATCTTTATTGAGATTAGTATTAGCATTACTGCTTGGATTAGTCTTCAAATCAGCATTAACAACTGCTTTTGGAGCAACTTTTGGGATATCTTTTACAACATAAACCCATTGTTTTCCATTTTGGGCAAAGATAGCCTCTTCTGGTAATTGCAAAACCTGCCCTGTTTGCGGAATAATCAAGCGCAAGCGCACAAATAAACCTGCAGTTAAATCACCTAACTCATTATCAACCCAAGCACGAATAGTTAATGAGCGTCCATCTTTATCAATCTCTGGGCTTGTTGCATATATTTGTGCGATAAAGTCTTGCTCTGGATAATTATCCACATTAAAATTAATAACTTGCGCAACCTTGACACGGTGTGCAACACGCTCAGGAACACTAAATTCTAATTTTAATTTTGCAGTATTAAGCAAAGTAACTAAACTCACACCCACTTGTAAATATTGTCCCTCTTCAATATCGCTTAAGCCGAGCACGCCTTTAAATGGTGCTTTGAGTTCAGTTTTAGCTAGTTGCGATGCGCTTATTTCTAAATTTGCAGTTGCTTGCAAAAAAGTAGCCCGCGCGATATCGATTTGCTGGACACTTGAACCTGCTTTTGCGGCGGTTAGCCTATTTAAATTTTGCTGTGCCAACAAATATTTGGCATGCGCATCATCATAAGTAGCTTTTAAAGCGGTATCGTCTATTTTAAGAAGCACAGCATCTTTATCAACCGCTTGCCCTTCTT
>BHEQ01000311.1 GCA_003864535.1 Gammaproteobacteria bacterium | reverse complement strand
ATATAAAGATTTGCGTGAGTTAATGGCAACATTATCAATCAGATGCGCGATGAATCGCCCGATATCTTGCGCATGAATACGATTGCTTGGTGTTTGATCTTCTGATTTTTCCATACGCAGAGCCATGCTGCTTGCCATCTTAATTAAGCGGTTTTTATGCGGGCTATAAATCCCGGTTGGACGTAATATAGTGCTCAGATAGGGGAGATTATGGAGTAGTTTTTCCGATTCAAGCAAAATCTGCCCTCTGAAATCACTTGGAATTGGCGGTATTTGTTCATCAATTAACCCAGTATGCGTTTGCCCATAAACACGCGTGCTTGAGATCCAAAATAAATGCTTGGGTGGGTTTTCAGCTAAAACACTTAATAAATTTTGAAGGGCTAAATAATAATTTTTATGATAAGCAGCTTCTGTCATTGCATCAGGCGTTAAACTAACAATAACATCATCAAAAGAGTGTGTTTTAAGTATTTCTAGACTAATTGGATCATTTAAATCAGCCTCTAGACCAATAATATTATTTTTGATTATTGATTGTGGCGCAGGTAGATTTTTGATATTACGGCGCATACCATAAATTTCATAGGGTGATTGAAGTTCGTTAATCGTACATGCGGCTAATTCTCCACATCCAACAAATAATATTTTTTTAATTTTCATAAGTGACTTTCATAAATGATTTGTAACTACTTTGCAGCTAAAGAAGCCTCATCCCAAAGCGCTTTTTTAAACATATTATCTATCTTTTAAAAAAAAATATAGAAAAACTATTGTAACTACTTTGCAGCTAGAAAAACTACCCATCCCAACCTTCCCCTTCACAAGGGGAGGAGCAAATCCCCCAAGCTTCGGGGGATTTAGGGGGAAGCCTTGAAAAATCTAACTTATACTATTTAGCTACATTACCCGCCACATTCATAATCTCCCACGTGCGTGCAAATGGAGGAGCGTAGATAAAATCCATAAAACCAAGCTCATCAACGCTAATTCCTGCATAAATTGCAACGGCTAATGCATCAACACGATGAACTGCGCCGCCTAAATAGCTACCGCAGATTTGTCCGCCTAATAATTTTCTGCTTGATTTTGCGTAAATCAATTTAACCCACATATCTGTTTGTGGTTGCACATAATCGGTATGATTTTTATCTTGAATAA
>BHEQ01000310.1 GCA_003864535.1 Gammaproteobacteria bacterium | reverse complement strand
AAAAGTTGATGAGCATAATATTATTTTTCATTTAAATAATGCTGATGCAACTTTTGTACCGACGCTTACCATGGGTTTTGCCTCTATTTATTCAAAAGAATATATGGATCAATTAGCGGCAAGTAATAAATTTGAACAGCTTAATCAAAAACCAATAGGCACAGGGCCTTTTATACTTAAGAATTTCGCAAAAGATAGTCAGATTCGTTTTGAGAGCAATGCCAAATACTTTAAACAAGCTCCTAAATTTAAAGATCTTGTATTTATTATCACACCAGACTCGCAGGTGCGTTTAAGTAAAGTTATGGCCAATGAATGTGATATCGCACTTTCAGCTAATCCGCGCGAGATTAGTGAGGTTTTGAAAAATCCAGATCTTAAAAAAGTATCTACAGCCGCATTTATGACCGCATTTTTGGCACTAAATACTGAGCATGGAGAACTTGCTAAACCTAAGGTGCGTGCGGCGATTAATCATAGTTTTGATAAAGCAACTTATATTAAAGCGGTTTATGATAATAACGCAATTGCGGCTAATGGAGTTTACCCACCTAATACATGGAGTTATAAAGATTTTGGCGGCTATAATTTTGATGCCGAGAAGGCTAAATCCTTACTTAAAGAGGCAAATTTTGATCATAAGTTTAAACCTGTAATTTGGATTAGTAACTCAAGTTCAGGCTTAAATCCTAATCCAAAACTAGGCGCGCAATTATTACAATCAGACCTTAAAAACATTGGGATTGATGCCTCAATTCGTCAAGTTGAGTGGGGGACTTTAATTTCAAGTGCAAAAGCTGGCGAGCATGATTTATTATTTATGGGCTGGGCTGGAGATAATGGCGATCCTGATAATTTTCTAAGACCGCTATTTTCATGTGATTCAGTTAAATCAGGAATTAATTTCGCACGTTTTTGTAATGAAGATTTAGATGGAGCACTTAAGCTTGCAAAAACAAGCAGTGATATAGCCACGCGTACCGAGCTATATATTAAGGCTCAAAAAATTATTCATGATGAGGCCTTATGGATTCCCTTAGCGCACCCCGAGGCAATCGCGATTATTCATAAGAAAGTCTCAAATTTTTATGTAAATCCGTTTGGACGCGTCGTTTTGCATACTGTGGAAATTGATCAATAAGTTGGCAATTAATACCATAAATTTATCAAAACTAAAATATAAAGTACTTGAAAAAAAAGCAGTCATATAT
>BHEQ01000309.1 GCA_003864535.1 Gammaproteobacteria bacterium | reverse complement strand
GTATTTTATTACAGACGCTAAGTAGATATGCCTTTAACAATCCTTTTCAATTACAATAGCTAATCTGTTACATTTAAGCTCAAGTTATTTTATGGTGAAGTCAATGAATAAAAAATTAGATAAAGATAAAAACAAAGATGAACATACATTATCTGTAGATGCACAAATGCATATTGAACAAATGCATAGCGGGCACATGGGTATTGAGCAAGCACATCTTGAAAGTGTCCTTGGTGTCTCTGATCTGCCTTTAGACCCCAATCAAGAGTTTTTAGATAGCCGTACTTTTGGTGAGCGTGTTTCAGATAGAATTTCAGCCTTTGGTGGTTCATGGACATTTATTATAATTTTCATGCTGACTCTATGTGCGTGGGCATTGCTTAATACCGCAATACTTGGACCTCTGCATGATTCATTTGATCCATACCCTTATATATTCCTCAACTTGATTTTATCGATGTTAGCCGCCATCCAAGCGCCAATTATTATGATGTCTCAAGTCCGCCAAAACGCACGGGATCGGCATGAGGCACAAATTGATCATGATGTGAATGTAAGGTCTGACATTGCGATTAGTTTAGTTGCAAAACGTATGGATGATATGGCACAACAATTGGCAAATATTTCTAAGCTACTTGAACAAAAACAAGAGTATCAACAGAATATAAGCAAGATAAAAGAGCAGATTAAAGCACACATAGATGTGCCCATATGTAAACTCAGAACTAACTTAAATAATCCACGGATCATAAATAATGCAATCAACTAATTTACCAAACACGGCCATTCTAAAGAATCCACTGTGGATCTTTATCATGCGTTATCGTCATTATTTTAGTGCTATTTTTATGCTGCTCTTATTAACTCTTGCAATTATTGCGTGCCAACATTTGTTAAGAGAAGTTAATCCTAGCGCTTTAAAAGAGGCAATTCATCAAGTATCTATATGGACTTTTTTAAGTGCGCTTTTAGCAACAGCACTTAGTTTTTGCGCTCTGTTTGGCTATGAATGGTGTGCAAGTTTGTATGTTAATGCCAAGCTCCCGCCTAAAGTGCTCGCAAAGGGGAGTTTTTGTGCTTTTGGCATTGGGAATGCGATAGGTCTATCTTTATTATCAGGCGGTGCGGTGCGTTATCGTTTATATGCGCCATATGGCTTAAATCCGACCGATATCACCCTCATGACTTTTTTCTCAACCCTTGCATTAGGGC
>BHEQ01000308.1 GCA_003864535.1 Gammaproteobacteria bacterium | reverse complement strand
ATTTTATATAAGATAATTTATACAAAAAAATAAATATTTTACAAACTAGATCTTTTTAAAGATCAAAGTTCCATTCGTGCCGCCAAATCCAAATGAATTAGACATTGCCACGTTTATAAGCATTTCTTGGGCTTGATGGGCGACGAAATTTAAATCGCAGCCTTCTGATGGATTATCTAGATTAATCGTAGGAGGAGCGACTTGATCACGGATTGCAAGTGCGATAAATGCAGCTTCTATACCGCCTGCAGCACCTAATAAATGCCCCGTAACTGATTTGGTTGAGCTCATGGCAATCTTATACGCATGATCACCTAAGCAGGCTTTAGCCGCCTGAACCTCAGCAATGTCACCTGCGGGAGTTGAAGTGCCATGTGCGTTGATGTAATTAATCTCATCTGGATTAAGTTTTGCATCTTTTAAAGCGGCAAGCATACAGCGCCGTGCCCCGTCTCCAGTTGCGGTTGGAGAGGTCATATGATAGGCATCTCCGCTCATTCCAAAGCCTACAAGTTCGCAATAAATATTAGCTCCGCGTGCTTTGGCATGTTCATATTCTTCTAAAACTAAAGTACCAGCACCATCCGCGAGCACAAAGCCATCACGATCTTTATCCCATGGGCGCGATGCTTGTTCTGGTGCGTCATTGCGAGTTGATAATGCACGCGCTGCGGCAAAGCCACCGATCCCTGTTGGTGTGGATGACATCTCAGATCCACCCGCTATCATGACATCAGCATCACCATAGGCTATCATTCTTGCTGCCATGCCAATACAATGCGTACCAGTTGCACACGCGGTACTAATAGCAAGATTAGGTCCTTGAATGCCCGTTAAAATAGATAACTGCCCTGAAATCATATTGATGATAGAGCGCGGTACAAAAAATGGGGATATTTTACGCGTGCCACCTCTTAAAAAAGCGGCATGCCCGTCTTCAATACCGGGTAGACCACCGATGCCAGCGCCTATAATAACTCCGATACGCTCGCGGTTATCATCTGTGATGCTAATACCTGAGTCTTGGATCGCATCTACACCTGCACCAATACCATATTGAATGAATAAATCCATTTTTTTAAAATCTTTGGGGGATATATATGCGCTAGCATCAAAATCAATTACAGACCCTGAAAATCTCACGGGATAGCCACTTGCATCATATGCGCTAATAGTCCTAATTCCACTTTTTCCAGCGAGGACATTGCTCCATGCTAGTTCAACTTTACTCCCAACAGGTGAAACAATTC
>BHEQ01000307.1 GCA_003864535.1 Gammaproteobacteria bacterium | reverse complement strand
ATAACAATCGCTTAGATTAGCAACTTTAACTCTAATTGCACGCACATCAAAGAGTTGATCTAAACTACGTCCCTTACTCTCCATCTTGTGCCAAATGCTGTATAAATGCTTTACGCGCCCTGAAATATCCGCCGTAATATTATGCTCTTGTAACAAGCGTTGCATATCTTCAATAACATGCGCAATATACTCTTCCCTATCAATACGTTTTTCATCCAAAGCCGTTGCGATACTGCGATAAGCTTGAGGCTCTGCATATGCTAAAGAAAGATCTTCTAATTCCCATTTTATACGCGCAAGACCTAGGCGATTAGCAAGCGGCGCATGAATAGTGAGCGTTGCTCTAGCAATAATACCCTGCTGCGTGAGCGTTTGATCTTTTAGATGGCGCATAATAACAACTTGCTCAGCTAAGATGATAACGATAGCGCGAATATCTTGCGCCATCGCCAATAACATTTTCCGTAAAGTTTCTTGCGCTCTCTCATTTGATAACGATGTATCAGATAATAAGCTTAAAGAGTCCAACAAAATAAGCCGCTCTAAAAGATAGCTTACTTCAGGCGTTGCTTGAACTTGCGCCGCGGTAAAATTAAGATAATGCGCCATAGCTGAGGCTTGCGCATCAATATCTAGCTTTAATTGAGATAATAAGCTTGCAACTTCAAACGCCTGTTCGCCTTTAGGATCTGCTTTGCACATTTTTAAAAGAGGATGATGATTTATTGACCAAGTATTTAAACTATTTTCAAACCATTGATTTAAATAAGCTGCATCCATTTTACGTGGCATTATTTCTCCTTTAAGAATTATTTATGGGAACATCTAATTTATAGCAATCCCCATTAGCCTGTCCCCTCCCAACCTCCCCTTCACAAGGGAAAAGCTTTAAAAGTCCCCTTGCTAAGGGGGGATTTAGGGGGAAGCTCAGTAAACCCTTAACTTAATGGAGTTGGGATTTAGGGGCAGAGTCAATTATGATACGGAATATAGGATCTCTATTTATAAATGCTCAGAGGCATAATCTGATAAGCGCGAACGTTCCCCTTTAATTAAGGTAACATGCCCGCTATGCGCCCAATTAGTAAATTTATCAACCACATAAGTTAGTCCTGATGTCGTTTCACTTAAAAATGGCGTATCTATCTGGGCTAAATTTCCTAAACAAATCACTTTCGTATTAGGTCCTGCGCGAGTGATTAATGTTTTCATTTGTTTTGAGCTTAGATTTTGCGCCTCATCAATAATTAAAAATTTA
>BHEQ01000306.1 GCA_003864535.1 Gammaproteobacteria bacterium | reverse complement strand
CTAAGCGTTACATTGAAACAACTGGCGGCGTGCGTTTAATTGGACCTAACTGCCCAGGAATTATCACTCCAGGTGAATGTAAGATTGGGATTATGCCAGGACACATTCATCTACCAGGGCGGATTGGAATAATATCACGCTCAGGCACGCTAACTTATGAGGCGGTCTCACAAACAACTAAACTTGGACTTGGTCAATCAACTTGCATTGGGATTGGTGGCGATCCAATTCCTGGTACGAGCCATGTTGATGCACTTGAATTATTCCAAAATGATCCTCAAACTGATGCAATTATCATGATTGGTGAAATTGGCGGCACGGCGGAAGAAGAAGCTGCAGAATACGCACAACATTATGTAACTAAGCCAATAGTAGGTTATATAGCAGGTGTTACCGCGCCAGCTGGCAAACGTATGGGACATGCTGGTGCGATTATTTCAGGTGGCAAAGGTACTGCGGAGGAGAAATTTGCAGCCTTTGAAAAAGCAGGAATAGCCTATACACGCTCTCCAGCTGAGTTAGGCTCAACAATGCTCGCGCTATTAAAAGAGAAAGGAATATTATAAGAGATATTTTGCATCAAAATTGATGTTATTTCACATATAAATAAAATTCTTAAAGAAACCCCTCACAACCTCCCCTTCATAGGGGAGGAGCTGTGGAGCAGTTACATAAATTTGAATTTAATTCTTAAACTAAAATCCCATTATCTTTCTTTGGATAATGGGATTTTATTTCGTGTAAATTTTAGTCCAAAAAAAGCGCTTATAAAAGCGCTTTTTCCTTAAACCTCCCGGTGTTTATTTTGCCAGCCAAACGACATTTCTTATAAAACTGAATGTCTATGTAGCTGGTTTGTAATTTACAATTAATCTTAGCATTAGTCAATTAAAATTTGATTTATATCAAAAAAACAGGGCTAATAATAGCTATATTATGATTTATATTGAGTTTTATCAAAATATTATAATTAAAAATTATTTTTGTAAAATAATTAATCTTGACTTAGCCAAACACTAAACTCCATTAAGTTAAGAATTTTACTGGTCACACCTAAATTCCACTTAGCTTGGGAAATCTTTAAAATTCTTAACTTAATAGTGTCGTTTCCAAGCCATTATCTTAGGGGCTTCCATACATTAGATTTTTCAATGCTTGTGATATTTTTAAAAGCGTGTTTTGCCTAGGTAAATGAGCATTTTAACAATATTGCGTAACGTGGAAAAAGAAATTTATAGAAGTGTCCTTAGGTATTTAAT
>BHEQ01000305.1 GCA_003864535.1 Gammaproteobacteria bacterium | reverse complement strand
TTAAAGCTAAAGAGCCAATAAGCATCGTCCAATATGTAATCTTCATATATTTTCTTAAACCGCCCATATAGCGCATATCTTGCTCATGGTGCATCGCAATAATTACCGAGCCTGCCCCTAAAAATAACAATGCTTTAAAAAATGCATGGGTCATTAAATGAAAGCTCGCTACAGAATATGCAGATACGCCAAGAGCTACGGTCATATAACCTAGTTGCGATAGAGTAGAGTAGGCGATAACGCGCTTAATATCATTTTGAATTATGCCTAAAAAGCCCATAAATAAGGCCGTGATTGAACCGATTATGATGATGAAAGATAAGGCTGTTGCAGATAATTCAAATAAAGGTGACATTCTGGAGACCATAAAAATACCCGCGGTAACCATAGTTGCTGCGTGAATTAAAGCCGAGATTGGGGTAGGTCCTTCCATTGAATCAGGTAACCAGACATGTAATGGCACTTGAGCTGATTTACCCATCGCTCCGATAAATAGGAAAATACAGGCAACGGTTATTTTCGACCATTCAAAGCCTAGAAAATGAAAAGTTTGATTCGCAATCTCAGGCATAGTACTACTGCGCATAAATACATCAGCATAATTTAAGCTGCCATACATGGATAAAACACAGGCAATCCCAACGATAAACCCAAAATCACCTACGCGATTAACTAAAAAGGCTTTCATATTCGCATAAGTTGCGCTTGGTTTTTTATACCAAAATCCAATCAGTAAGTATGAGACTAAGCCCACCGCTTCCCAACCAAAAAATAATTGCATAAAGTTATTAGCCATCACCAGCATTAACATCGAAAATGTAAATAAAGAGATATAGCTAAAAAAGCGATTATAACCCGCATCTCCTTTCATGTAAGCTATTGAATATATGTGTACCATAAACGAGACAAAGGTCACAACGACCATCATCATCGCGGTTAAGTTATCTACTAAAAAACCCACTGAAACACTTAAAGAACCTATGCTCATCCACGTGTATAAATCACCATTAAAAGTTGGCGCATAGTGGCTTGCATTAATATCAACATTATGTGCATACAATACATAAACTGATAAAATAAAACTTAAGCCAACTGCACTACAAGTAGCTAAATGTGCAGCTTTATTGCTGATGACGCGACAAAAAAGACCTGAATATGCGGAGCTTAATAAAGGTAATAAAGCGATCAATAAATATATACTTTTCATTATTTATCCCTTCATTTCATTTAGCATATCGACATTAATACTGGAGCGATTTCTAAATACTAAAATCAAAATTGCTAAG
>BHEQ01000304.1 GCA_003864535.1 Gammaproteobacteria bacterium | reverse complement strand
GCACTAAAGAGCATGTTGGGATTGCTTATAAAAGCCTACCTTCCGATGTAAAACCTAAAGATATTTTACTGCTTGATGATGGCAAAATTGTGCTTGAAGTCGTCTCTGTAACTGGTTCTAAAATCATAACACGTGTTGAAGTTGCAGGTACTTTATCTAATAACAAAGGGATTAATCTTCAAGGCGGTGGTTTATCTGCGCCTGCATTAACCGAGAAAGATAAAGAAGATTTAATTTGCGCCGCTAATTTTAACACTGATTATATTGCAGTTTCTTTTCCACGCTCAGGTGATGATATCCGGCTTGCGCGGGAATTGTTAACCAATGCTGGCTCTAAAGCAGGCATTATTGCAAAGATAGAACGTACTGAAGCTTTAGCTAATATTGATGATATTATTTTAGCTTCTGATTCAATTATGATTGCACGTGGCGATTTAGCGGTAGAAATTGGTGATGCGCAGTTAGTTGGTGTCCAAAAACGCTTTATCAAACGTGCGCGCCAATTAGATCGCACCGTAATTACTGCAACGCAGATGATGGAATCAATGATTGAAAATCAATCTCCAACGCGTGCTGAAGTTATGGATGTCGCAAATGCAGTGCTAGATGGCACGGATGCAGTTATGCTTTCAGGCGAGACCGCTGCGGGTAAATATCCTGAAAAAACGGTTTTAGCAATGGCTAAAATTTGCGAAGGTGCTGAAAGCGAACGTGATGTTACAACCTCGCGCCATCGTATGCATGATAGCTTTACGCGTACCGATGAGGCAATTGCTATGGCGGCAATGTATACCGCTAATCATTATAAAGTGGCGGCAATTGCGGCAATGACAGAATCAGGAGCGACAACTTTATGGATGAGCCGCATAAGCTCAGGTATTCCTATTTTCGCAATGACACGTCATCAAACAACACGGCGCAAGGTTACTTTATTTCGTGGGGTATATCCTATTAAGTTTGATACTAAATATGGCTCAGA
The DNA here is from genome assembly GCA_003864535.1 of Gammaproteobacteria bacterium. Lineage (GTDB taxonomy): Bacteria > Pseudomonadota > Gammaproteobacteria > Cardiobacteriales > Wohlfahrtiimonadaceae > BHEQ01. Next base: position 379 of record BHEQ01000304.1, on the reverse strand, counting down.
ACCTGAGGTTATGACCGATTTAATCGAAACTCTAAAAGCTGCAGGTGCCGTTAAAATTGGAGATCGAGTTTTAGTAACTCGGGGCGAGCTAAATTATATAACTGGTGGTACCAACCACATGAAGATAATTGAAGTATCATAAGTTAATGTAATAAAAATAAAACACAAGGGCGTATCTATTAATAAAAACTATTAAAAATAGCCATTAAATTAAATCTAACTACTTAACAATCTCCCTCTATATACCTCCTTAGCAGGGCGACTTTTATAGGTCCTCTCCTACGAAGGGGAGGTTGGGAGGGTTCTTTTAAATCCTTAACTTGATTTTTTAATAACATAAAAATTGGTGCGGAATGTCGGTTAAAATATAGATGTTAAA
>BHEQ01000303.1 GCA_003864535.1 Gammaproteobacteria bacterium | reverse complement strand
TTGGTACCGCCGCGATTAGAAATCCCCAATTAGTTAAAGATTTATGCGTATTATTTCCCAATAAAATCATCGTTGGTATCGATGCTAAAAATGGCTATGTTGCGGTAGATGGCTGGGAATCGGTCTCATCTATTAGTGCAATTGCAACTGCCAAGCAATTTGAACAAGATGGCGTAAGTGCAATTATATACACAGATATTGCACGCGACGGCATGATGCAAGGCTTAAATCTAGAGGCAACACATGAGTTAGCACACAGTATTACTATTCCGGTAATTGCCTCAGGTGGAGTTACTGATATTGAAGATATCAAACGCTTAAATGCTTTAAAAGGCTCAGGCGTAATTGGTACTATAATCGGGCGCGCCTTGTATGAAGGAACTTTAGATTTTAATGATGCGCAGCAATATATCCTTAAAAATATCTAAAGCAAACCCAAGTTACTTATAAACCAAAAGGAAAGCCAAGTTGATAATAAATCAAAAATAAAGCGCTCCATGAAAATAATAATGCAATCAAATAAGGTAGCATTAGAGTCATTAAAGTACCAAGCTTAACCTCGGGTTGATATTTAACCATTAAGGCTAAAATCATTGGCAGATAGGGATTGGTTGGTGCGATAATATTAGTGGCTGAATCACCAATTCTATACGCCATTTGGATCACTTCTGGGGAAATATTCAAGAGCATAAAGAGTGGAATAAAAATAGGAGCCATAATTGCCCATTGCGCAGAACCACTATACACAACAAGATTAAGCAGCCCCGTCAATAAAATGAAGATTACAAGCATTAAAATTGATGGTAAAGATAAATGACTTAGCCATTGTGCGCTTTCTATCGCCATATAAATGGCTAAGTTCGACCATTTAAACCATTCAATAAATTGGGCAATGACAAAGACTAGAACAATATACGAACCGATGCTCTGGAGTGATTTTGCCATTAATAAATGTATATCATCAGGTTTAGTAATTACTTTATCGCAGATGCCAAATACGGTGGCGCAGATAATAAAAAACAGCATAATAATAGGAATGATGCCATTTAAAAAAGGGGATGGAGTTAAGCCTCCAGCGCTATTTCTAAGCGGTGAGCTTGCTGGCATAACTAATATTAAAATAAAACTGATATAAATTATTGCCGCGATTAACGCCCATTTAAGCGCCTTTTTTTGTTGTGAGCTCACTTGATATTGCTTACTATTTTGCTCAAATTGCTCCGCATCAATTAGGTTTTTTAAGGGGTACTTTTTAGAGAACCTAGGTTCAACTATATAATCGGTAACAAATGTCCCAACGATTACCAAAAGAGGAACTGAGATCAGCATAAAATACCAGTTTGCCGTAGGGTTAATCGTTATGGTTTGAACAACGCTTGTCGCTTCCGTGGTTA
>BHEQ01000302.1 GCA_003864535.1 Gammaproteobacteria bacterium | reverse complement strand
GAGGTTATTTTCCAATGGGCTAAGCGCGGTATTTGGTCTTTTGCAGGTAAGGCACGTGTTGATGGCGTGATTGTGTGTGAAGCAAAAATCATGTGTACGCGCCGTAAAGCGTTTGAAGAGTAATATTGATGCTACACAAGTTTATGACATATAAAACTCTGATACACAAGGAAATAGCATGAGTATAATTCATCCAAGTGCGGTAATTGATCCAAGCGTAAAGCTTGGTGAGAATGTACAGATCGGGCCTTTTTGTGTGATTGGTCCAGATGTTACGATTGGAAGCGGCACTAAACTTGCCTCCCATGTTGTTATTTCAGGCCCTTCTATCATCGGTATTGATAATCATTTTTATCAGTTCTCATCTATTGGTGAGAACCCGCAAGACAAAAAGTATCAGATTGGTGATCAAGTCCAGTTAATTATGGGAGATCGCAATACTATTCGTGAGTTTGTCACTATCAATCGTGGCACTATTCAAGATAATGCTAAAACGCAAATCGGGGATGATAACTGGATCATGGCAAATTGTCATATCGCCCATGATTGCATCGTTGGCAGCCGTACTGTTTTTGCTAATGGCGCATCTTTAGCAGGACATGCGATTATTGGTGATGATGTTATTTTGGGCGGCTATTCGATGATTTATCAACGCTGCCGTATTGGGCAAAGCTCAATTACGGGCTTCTCTTCAGGCATTCATCGTGATGTGCCGCCATTTATTACCGCAGCTGGATATCGCGGTGTTCCTGCTGGAATTAATAGCGAGGGCTTACGCCGTAAAGGATTCTCCCCTGAAGATATTATGGCGACTAAAGCTGCTTATCGCTCTTTATATCGTAAAGATTTAAGCTTGGAGGACGCTCTGCTTGAGATATCTGCACAATGTGCGCAATTTCCACATTTACAAATCCTAGTTGATTTTTTAAATGTTCCAACTGAGCGTGGCATTATTCGTGGGTCAGATAAGTAATGACTAATGCAAGCAGCCCTTGTTTTATGCTTGTAGCAGGTGAGTTATCTGGAGATATTTTAGGGGCTGGTTTAATTAAATCTTTACAAAAACGTTATCCTCAAGCCATTTTTTTTGGGATTGGTGGTCCTGCAATGCAAGCTTTAGGGTTAATAAATATTGCGCCGCTAGAGTCACTATCTATCATGGGTTTGATAGAAGTAATAAAGCACCTACCAGAATTATTATCTATTAAAAAACAGCTTGTGCAGCAAGCATTAGAGTTGCAGCCACATGCTTTTATTGGGATTGATGCACCTGATTTTAACATCCGTCTTGCTAAAACTTTAAAATCTTGCGCTCAAAAAGGGCAGATGTTAACAGGCTTTAAAACCTTTCAATATGTATCACCATCAATCTGGGTCTGGCGTGAGGGGCGCGTGC
>BHEQ01000301.1 GCA_003864535.1 Gammaproteobacteria bacterium | reverse complement strand
ATAACACGCTTGCAAATGCGATTCGTTTTTTAAGTATGGATACAGTTCAAAAAGCTAACTCAGGACACCCAGGTGCACCAATGGGAATGGCTGATATGGCGGAGGTATTGTGGAATAACTTTTTAAACCATAATCCGAATAATCCACATTGGGCCAATCGAGATCGCTTTGTGCTTTCAAACGGACATGCCTCGGCAATGTTATATTCTGTATTACATTTAACCGGTTATGATCTTGAGATTGATGATCTTAAAAATTTCAGGCAGCTCCATTCAAAAACAGCAGGACATCCTGAACTTGGATTTGCCGGTGGTATCGAAACAACCACGGGGCCATTGGGACAAGGTTTAGCTAATGCGGTTGGTTTTGCTCTAGCTGAGACGATGTTAGCTGCGCAATTTAATCAAGAAAAACATAAGATTGTTGATCATTATACGTATACGTTTTTAGGCGATGGCTGCATGATGGAAGGTGTTTCGCATGAAGTTGCCTCCCTTGCTGGAGTTTGGGGCTTAAATAAACTAATCGCCTTATATGATGATAATAATATATCGATTGATGGACCTGTTGCGAACTGGTTTGGAGATGATACCGCGACGCGCTTTGAAGCTTATGGCTGGCAAGTAATTCGCAATGTTGATGGGCATAATGCCGATGATATTAACCAAGCATTTAAAACAGCGAAAGCCTCCGCGGATCGCCCAACTTTAATTATGTGTAAAACACTGATTGGTAAAGGCGCACCCAATAAAGAAGGTTCAGAATCAACGCACGGCTCACCTCTAGGTGCGGATGAGATTGCAGCAACGCGTACAGCTCTTAACTGGAATTATGGCGCATTTGAAATCCCAGCAGATATTTATGCCGCATGGAATGCCAAAAGCGCAGGCGCGGCTAAAGAAGATGCTTGGAACACTAAGTTTAACACATATGCAGCGGCGTTTCCTGTATTAGCAGCTGAGTTTAAACGGCGCATGAGTGGTGATCTTCCTGCTGATTTTGCAAATATTGTAAAAAATGCAATTAGTGCTTGCAATACAAAAGCTCAAACTACAGCAACACGCGTAGCAAGCCAACAAGCACTCAATGCACTTGCGACTCATTTGCCTGAAATCGTCGGCGGATCTGCCGATCTAACTCCTTCTAATAATACGTTTTTTAGCGCGAGTAAAGATTTTGATTGTGTAACTGGAGCAGGAAATTATGTGCGTTATGGCGTGCGTGAATTTGGAATGTCAGCTATTTTAAATGGCCTAGCCCTCCATGGCGGTTTAATCCCGTATGCAGGAACTTTCTTAGTATTTTCTGATTATGCGCGGAATGCAATTCGTATGAGTGCGATAATGAAGAAGCGCGTTATTTATGTAATGACGCATGATTCCATAGGTTTAGGCGAAGATGGCCCTACGCATCAACCAGTTGAACACATTCAATCTTTGCGTTTAATTCCAA
>BHEQ01000300.1 GCA_003864535.1 Gammaproteobacteria bacterium | reverse complement strand
TTTACAAAGAAACCTAATTCACATAAGCCGCCGCCTCTACGAATATATTTAAAAACCTCAGCAGCGACTTTAGGAGCATCTATATTCAAAACATTATAAGTAAAGCCGGCTTTATCAAGAAAAGTAATGAGCTTATGATTGATGTAGATCACAAGGGCTAAGATACTTTCTATAAAAGAGCCGATAACATTTAAAATGTATGTATGCCACTTCGCGCTTAAATGCCCGCGTGTCCGCCAACTTTAGGCGACGCTTACAAAATATTTTGGCGTGAATTGGTTCTAGATTAAGCTCTGGAAGTTCATTGCATTTTATGGCACTATTCATTCCTAGCTCTTTTTGGGTTATGAACGTTTGTCAAGACAGCTGTTTTTTTAATTAATTTAGGAAAATATATCATGGTCAAAATTATTAGTAGTCCGAGTAAATATATCCAAGGACCTAATGTCCTTCAATCTTTAACACAATATGTAACTCCTTTTGGAACTAAAGCTCTTATTTTAATGGGCGCGTCAGTTGCTAGAAAATATGGCGATGATATTAAGAAAAACATGGATTTACAAAATTTTAACTATGTGGCAGATATTTTCACAGGAGAATGCAGCCATGATGAAATCAAACGCTTACAAGAAATATGTAACATTAATAAAGTTAATGTAATCATCGGAATTGGTGGCGGTAAAACGCTCGATACCGCTAAAGCAGTTGCTCATTTTCAGCATTGCCCTGTTATTATCGCACCATCAATAGCCTCGACAGATGCGCCAACTAGCGCGTTATCAGTTATTTATACGCCTGAAGGACATTTTCAGGAATATTTAATGCTCCCTAAAAACCCTGAAGTAGTTTTAGTGGATTCATTCGTGATTTCCCAAGCACCTGTACGCCTTTTGGTTGCGGGCATGGGGGATGCTTTAGCCACTTATTTTGAAGCACGCGCAAATGCGGCATCAGGCAAAACATCCATGGCGGGAGGATTACCAACTAGAGCGGCGTTAGCACTTGCTAAACTTTGTTTTGAAGTACTTTTAGCTGATGGCTTAAAAGCTAAACTTGCAGTGCAAAATCAGCAAAACTCGGCTGCGGTTGAAAATATTATCGAAGCGAATACGTATTTAAGTGGGATTGGTTTTGAAAGTGGTGGCTTAGCAGGAGCTCACGCAATTCATAATGGCTTAACTTTGCTTGAAAGTTGCCATCATTTATATCATGGTGAAAAAGTTGCTTTTGGAACTTTGGTACAAATGGTTTTAGAAAATGCAGATTTAGATGAGATAGATCAAGTTATTGAATTTTGCAAATCAGTCGGCTTACCAACATGCTTGGTAGATATGGGCGCAATTGCAGCCACAAAAGAGCAGTTAATGGAGGTTGCACAAGCTGCTTGTGCTGATGGCGAGACTGTCCACAATATGCCTTTTAAAGTTACGGCACTAGATGTTTATAGCGCAATTTTAGTTGCAAATAGTTTAG
>BHEQ01000299.1 GCA_003864535.1 Gammaproteobacteria bacterium | reverse complement strand
GTTATCCTAAAGAGCTTGATGCGATGGAAGATCGGCTTAAATCACGCTTTGCCGCAGGTCTTATTGTTAATATAGAACCGCCTGAATTTGAACATCGCGTGGCTATTTTGCAAAGAAAAGCAAGCCACTGGGGCATGAATCTGCATGAGGATTGTGCTTTTTTTATCGCCCAGACAGTAAGATCGAGCATTCGTGAGCTTGAAGGGGCTTTAAAGCAAACTAATGCAATAGCAAGTTTTAGAGGCTCAGAATTAACTCTTGATATTGCCCAAGAAGCTTTGGCAAATTTAGTTGAGATTCAAGCAAAACAAATCACCATCGCAAATATTCAAAAGATTGTTTGTGATTATTATAAAATAAAAATTGTTGATCTTAATGGTAAATCACGTGCGGCTAATTTTGCAAAACCGCGCCAAATAGCAATGTATATCGCACGGACGCATACTCAATGCTCTTTGCCTGAAATCGGGCGTGCTTTTTTTCGTGATCACTCAACTGTCATGCATGCTTGCACTAAAGTTGGCAAAGACTTAAAGCTCGATGATTTGCAATTAAAGCGCGATTTAGATGCTTTAAGTGGCGTTTTAGGGATTTAATAATATTTAAAGCCTCTTCCCTAATCCTCCCTTCGCAGGGAACAATCCGTGTTGTGGGACTTTTAGAGCTCCTCCCTCGCAAAGGGGAGGCAGGGTTGGGTTATTTAAAAAGATCAAGTTCGCTCAATAAGTTATTGATTAACTCAGTTGCAGATAGAGACTCACAACGCGTAAATCCAGTCCCCGCCCACAAGGGTAAATAATCTGCATTATTATCTTTGAGCCCATGTTGTCTTATACATTGGGTGAGATTATTTTGAATGGGAAAAGGGGCGATCACTTCAGAGCTGCCTGTTTCAAGCTCAATGGTTGCTTTATTTTTTAAGCCACGCGCCCATTTACCAGACCATGCTTTGGTGAGAATTAAATCAAGCTCATTTGCCTCTAAAAGGCGCAGCTTATAAGCATAACTTGCGCCAGACTCAGGGCTACATAAAAAAGCGGTGCCAAGCATAACCGCGTCTGCGCCAATAATTGTTACCGCGATAATATCCTTAGCATTCATAAGTCCACCAGCGGCAATTATTGGTAAGAGTGGGATTTCTTTTTTGATTTGGTGGATTAAAGCATTGAGCGGTTGCATCACCTGAAGTGGATCACCGATAAATGTAGCTCTATGCCCACCTGCTTCAAGTCCTTGTAATACCAATGCATCAGCACCTTTCTCTTCCCATAAAATAGCCTCTAAGAGATGGGTTGCAGTGCCGATAATTTTAATTTTCGCATGTTTTAATTTATCGAGAATTACTTGATTTGGTATCCCAAAGGTAAAACTTACCGCATGAATATTCTCATCAATTAACAATTGAATTTTTTCTTCAAAATCAGGAAGATCATCCCTAATTGGATATGTTTGATTTTGAGTTATGCCTAAGTTTTGG
>BHEQ01000298.1 GCA_003864535.1 Gammaproteobacteria bacterium | reverse complement strand
ACATAATATTTACTCTTAACCTCATTCAAATATTAATAGATGAAACGAAACTTATTTTTGGAATCTATTAATATAGCCATCTGAAAATTAATTAATTGGAGAATTATTGTGGGATATAGAACTGAAACTGATTTACTCGGCGATCGCCAATTACCAAGCGACGTATATTATGGAGTGCATACTTTACGCGCTATTGAGAACTTTAAGATATCAAATCAAACAATTAATGATGTTCCTGAATTCATTAAAGCTATGGTTATGGTAAAAAAAGCGGTTGCTTTAGCAAATAAAGAGCTCGGCGCAATTCATCCTGATATCGCAGATACTATCGTTAAAGCATGTAATATGGTTTTAAAAGATGGGAAGTGCATGGATCAATTTCCTGTTGATTGTTTTCAAGGAGGCGCGGGCACATCAGTTAATATGAATACTAATGAGGTTATCGCAAATATTGCCTTGGAAATAATGGGTGAGCCTAAAGGTTCTTACCATATTATTCATCCGAATGATCATGTTAATGAGTCGCAATCAACAAATGATGCCTATCCAACTGGCTTTAGAATTGCAGCTTACACTATGATCCATGAGCTTATTCGAGCAGCTAATTATCTATATGAAGGATTTTTAGAGAAATCATATGAATTTAAAGATGTTCTAAAAATGGGGCGCACCCAATTACAAGATGCAGTACCTATGACTTTAGGGCAGGAATTTAACGCCTTTGCGATTTTAATTAAAGAAGAGATGATTAATCTTGATCGCATTGCCGAATTACTTTTAGAAGTGAATTTAGGGGCAACCGCGATTGGTACAGGTATTAATACTCCTGAAAATTATCAAGCAATTGCTGTTAAGCATTTATCGGCAGTTACAGGCTTTGCATGCCGTCCAGCTGAAGATCTAATTGAAGCAACTTCAGATTGTGGCGCATATGTCATGATTCATAGTGGCTTAAAGCGCACCGCGGTTAAATTATCTAAAATATGTAATGACTTAAGATTATTATCATCAGGACCACGCGCGGGCTTAAAAGAAATTAATCTACCTGAATTACAAGCAGGAAGCTCGATTATGCCTGCTAAAGTTAATCCAGTTCTGCCTGAGGTTGTTAGTCAAGCGTGTTTTAAAGTGATGGGGAATGATGTCACGGTAACCTTTGCCGCTGAAGCTGGGCAGTTACAATTAAATGTGATGGAGCCTGTTCTTGCGCAATGTTTTTTTGAGTCGACCTCTTTATTGAAAAACTGCTGCTTTACCTTACGGGATAAATGCATCGATGGCATTACCGCAAATGAAGAGCGCTGTCTTGATTATGTAATGAATTCTATCGGCATAATCACCTATTTAAACCCAATTATTGGGCATAATGAAGGTGATATTATTGGTAAAATCTGCGCCCAAACAGGAAAAACAGTTAAGGAAGTCGTGCTTGAGCGCGGTTTATTAACTGAAGCTGAATTGGATGAGATTTTCTCCGCAG
>BHEQ01000297.1 GCA_003864535.1 Gammaproteobacteria bacterium | reverse complement strand
TGATTTTGCGGCAATAAAAGCTAAATTAACCCAAGAGCTTAAGATTGAGATTACCGATGAAATTTTAGCTTCCTACTTAATGTATCCTAAAGTATTTACGGATTTTGCAAAGCATAAATATACGTATGGCAATGTTTCTAGAATTCCAACAATTTCCTTCTTTTATGGAGCTCCGATTGATGTTGATCTTGATATTGAAATTCAAACAGGCAAGACTTTGCTCGTGCGTTTATTAGCGGTATCTGAGCCTGACGCACATGGTGAATGCCAAGTATTTTTTGAGATTAATGGTGAACAAAGAACGCTTAAAGTAAGCAAAAAAGGCTTAGAATCATTAAGCAAACATCGCCCTCAAGCTGAACTTGGAAATAAACAACATATTGGCTCACCAATGCCAGGTATGGTCGGTGTTGTGCGCGTAGCTGTTGGTGATACTATCGCAATTGGGGATCCATTAATGGTTCTTGAAGCTATGAAAATGGAAACCATCTTACGTTCAGAGCTTGCAGGAATTATTAAAGCAATTAATGTAAAACCTGGTGATGTGGTTGAATCGCATGATTTATTGATAGAGCTAAAATAGCTATTAAAGGGCACATTTATGTGTGCTTTTGCAACGTTACGCAATATTGTTAAAATGCTAATTTACCTAAGTAAACTGCGCTTTTAATAATATTGCAAGCCTTGAAAAATCGTAACTACTTTGCAGCTAGAAAAATCTCCCCTAAATCCCCCTTAGCAGGGGGACTTTTACTGCTCCCATAAATCAACACTTATATAAAATTCATATTTATAAAAAGGATTATTAAAATTAAAACAGCAAATAAACGCACATTTATGGATGTGTTTGAGCATTTAAGCGATAAATTACCTCACCCTTTTTATATATTTATTTACTTATGTATTGGCGTATTATTATTTTCGGCACTCCTATCTGGCAATAGTGCTTTAAACCCAGCGACTGGAGAAGTAGTGTTGGTTAAGAACTTATTATCAGAAAATGGGCTTGTATATATTTTAGAGTCTGCGGTTAATAATTTTATAGGATTTAAGCCATTAGGCTTAGTGTTGTGCATGATGCTCGCAGTTGGATTATTGCAAGAAAGCGGTCTTGCTGACGCTGCAATTAAAGCGGCACTATTAAATGCACCTAAGCGTTTTGTAACTGCTGCTATCTTTTTTATCGGCATTATCAGTAACCTAGCTTCAGATGCTTCACTTCTTCTAATTCCGCCGCTTGCTGGGATTATTTTTGCAGCGACAAAACGCCATCCTGTTGTGGGTATTGCCGCTGGTTTTGTTGCTGTTTCTGCAGGTTTTACTGCGAATATTTTCATTGCGGGGACAGATGTTTTATTATCAGGCATAACCACGGAAGCTACAAGCGTTGTTCAAACCATAACGATTAACCCTACGGCAAACTGGTATTTTATGCTGATCTCAGTTCCTCTTTTGGTAATCGTTGGGACATTTGTTACCGATTATATAGTTGA
>BHEQ01000296.1 GCA_003864535.1 Gammaproteobacteria bacterium | reverse complement strand
CAATGCTATAACACACAAAAGGGTTTAATCCAAAAAACACACCAAACACCCCTAAAAGTTTAAGTGCGTTACCACTCATCATGACTTGACCTTTAGGAAAATGATCCGCAATGGTGCCAACTATCGGCGCTAGGATAATATACGTGATGATAAAGCTTGCTTGTAATGCCGAATCACTCCAATTTGGATAAAGTGGCATATTATTTGAATCAAAACTTGATTTTAAAATTTTAAGCAGCGCAAAAAGGAGCGTATTATCGGCAAGCGCTGAAAAAAACTGAGCTAATCCAATTGCATACATCGGTTTATTTAATATGTTTTTTTGTAAGGTAATAGTTTTTTGATTCATTATTAAGCAACCTCAAGCGCGGCAAGGCGCGTTAATTCTACAAAATCAGGCTTACCTGAGCCTAATAATGGAATTTGTGCAAGATAGCGAATATCGCGCGGTACAGCTAATTCCGTGACACCGCGCTCTTTAGCAATGCTGGCAACAGCTTTACGTTCTATTTCCAAAATATTACTGTAGATAACTATTGCCTCACCTTTGCTTTCATCTTTACGGATAGCGGCAACATGAAATCCTTCAGGATAGGCTTCACTAAATAAGCTTTCAACTGTTTCAAGAGAAACCATCTCTCCCGCAATTTTAGCAAAGCGCTTGGAACGCCCTAAAATCGAGATAAATCCTGCACTATCCATGCTAACTATATCACCAGTATCATACCAATTAGCTAAGCCATCAACCGTTGGACACTCTAATATTCCAGGGTTTTCATAACGCAAATAACCTTTCATAAGATTTGGACCACTTATAAGTAAGCGATGCCCATCTTCAATACCTTCTATAGGGATTAATTTATATTTCATTCCAGGAATCATCAGACCGACAGAATTTTCTTTATAAGCCATTGGTGTATTAATTGCGATAACAGGCGCGCATTCTGTCGCTCCATAGCCTTCTAAAACTCTAATCCCAAATTTATTCATCCAAATGCTCCGCGTATCTTCAGACAATTTCTCAGCTCCTGCAACAACATAACGCACACTTGCAAAATCATAAGGATTAGCATATTTAGCATAATTGGCAAGAAAGGTTGAAGTGCCATATAAAACGGTTGCTCTTTTGTCATAAACCACTTCAGGGATAACTCGATAATGCAGTGGAGATGGATAATAAAAAGTATAACTACCAGAGACTAAAGGTAATAATACACCAGCAGTTAAGCCAAAAACATGGAACATTGGTAGAGTTAACATGAATCTATCTAAAGATGTAAAATCAGCAACGGTGCGGATTTGTTCGATATTTGAGGCTAAAGATGCGTGTGAATGGACAACACCTTTAGGTTTGCCTTCAGATCCTGAGGTAAATAACACAACTGCTTCGGCATTAACATCTAATTTAGGTAAATATTTACGTGGATTAAACTTTGTTTTTAACATCTATATTTTATATTTTAAGTTTAGTGTCTTATGTAACTCTTCTGAATAAATCCAGTTTT
>BHEQ01000295.1 GCA_003864535.1 Gammaproteobacteria bacterium | reverse complement strand
CCCTCCCAAGCTCCACTTCTCAGGGGAGGAGCTGTAATTAAAAGGTACGTAATTTCAGATATAAAGCAACAATGGACTTATAAGCATGAGCGCTAAAATATGCTTTCACTGCACTTTACCTGTTCCCAAAGATCTTAATTTAAGTGTGATGATTTATGGTCAGGAACAGCTTATGTGCTGTAGAGGCTGCCAAGCCATAGCCCAAACAATTGTTGATTCAGGTTTAACTGCATATTATAAACATCGCGATTTAACTGCAATTAATCCAAGCTCGCAAGAGGATTTAATTCCTGAGAGTTTGCAAAATGAGATGATATTTTATGATCATCCTGAAATTTCCAAGCAATTTGTTGTAACTAATCCAGATGCCTCTTTAGAGGCTTTTTTAGTTATTGAGGGAATAGTCTGCGCCGCGTGTGTTTGGCTGCTAGAACGCTCGATCAAAGGCGTTAAAGGAGTTATAAGTTTTCAAATAAATTACAGTACCCATCGTGCCCATTTGTGTTTTGATGAAACTCAGGTAAAACTTTCTGACTTATTGATGCGCATGCATAAATTAGGCTATAAAGCAATGCCTTATGATGAACATGCGAGTCAAAAACTGCTTAAAGCGCAGCGTCAAACTTTATTAAAACAGTTTGCAGTTGCGGCTATTTTTTCCATGCAAGTTATGATGCTTGCTATTGGGATTTATTTTGGCAATTATCAAGGTATGAGCGCTGAGACTTTAAATATTATGCGCTGGTCAAATTTAGTGCTGAGTATTCCGTGTATTACCTATGCCTCGTGGGGTTTTTATCGTTCTGCGTATTATGATATTTTAAATAAACGCTTATCGATGGATGTTAATATCTCTTTAGCTATTATTTTAGGATCTTTGGCAAGTATCTGGAATACTTGGTTTAATACAGGTGAGATTTATTTTGAATCCGTAACTATGTTTGCCTTTTTATTATTAGGTTCTCGTTTAATTGAGCTAAATGCACGCAATAGTGCGATGACTTTAGCGGATAAAGTTTTGCGGATAAAACCACGCTTTGCGCATAAGATTCTCGGTGATGATTTAAATTCATTAGATATTAATGAGTTAGATGATAAAGAAACACAAATCATCGCGCTTAATCATGTCAATATTGGGGATTTTTTACAGGTAAAAGCTGGGGAAACTATACCAACAGATGGCGTTTTGCTAAGTAAATACGCCCAGTTAGATGAGTCATTATTAACTGGAGAGAGCCTGCCTGTACGTAAACGCTATGCCGATCATATAGTTGGTGGGGCACTTAATATTGATCAAGCTCTCAATATGCGCGTTACACAAGTTGGTGCGCAAACGGTCTTCTCGCAAATGGTACGCCTGATTGATCGCGCGATGATTGATAAACCTAAAATAGCGCAATTAGCTGATGTTATTTCTAATTGGTTTGTAAGCATTTTATTATTAGTTTGCATCGGCAGTTATATCGTCTGGCAGATGCTTGATCCTACGCGTGCTTTTGAGGTCGCTCTTGCAATCTTAGT
>BHEQ01000294.1 GCA_003864535.1 Gammaproteobacteria bacterium | reverse complement strand
TTTTCCCAGGAAGCTTGCCAGGTTTGCGCACTGGAATCATGCCTATGCCTAATCTATACGCTAACGCCGTTCCAAAAATAAAGCCACGCGCTTCAGGGCAGACTATCGCATCAACTTCAATGTTATTACTTATAATTTGCTCAGCCATTGCATCAATTATAGTTTTTAGAGCGTCTCCATCAGCAAGAAGAGGGGTAATATCTCTAAAAGTAACCCCAGGCTTTGGTGTATTAGGAAAAGCTCTTATTTTACTAAGTGCGCTATCTAACGCCACAGCTGTAATTGATTTGGTAACCATTTGAGTCCTTAAAGTTTATCAAAATTTAAAAAGCGCACTAAGCACCAATAAAAAATGAAGATATTGTAATCTAAAAATTATGCTTTTATTTATTTGTGTGGTGTAATTTTGATTTAAAATATGATAATACATATTTTTATGATTATTCATAAGCATAAGCAAGTACTGACGAACGCAAAGCTAACAGAGTGTGGATTGGATAAATCACACTTGACGTATTCACAAGGATTCGCTACCTTCTGTTCTAGCCTAATCTCAAATAATGCAACTAATTAGTAGTTGTCTGCGAGATTATTGCTTTATGAGAAAACTCTAGGAGAACTGTATATGTATTTTAGTAAACTTTTTTTGACTGCCTCGGTAGTTTTATTATCTAGTAGTTATGCAAGCACGACGCTTGTCTATTGCCCTGAAGCTAATCCTGAGGGATTTACGCCTATGCTGTACTCTACAGGTACAACTTTTGATGCATCAGCGGGTCCCATTTTTAATCGTTTGGTTCAATTTGAGCGCGGTACAGCTCAGCTAGTTCCCGCCTTAGCTGATTCGTGGGAGCTGAGTGAGGATAGCCTAGTCCACACACTCCACTTGCGCAAAGATGTTGAATTTCATAGTAATAAGTTTTTCACACCGACTAGAAAAATGAATGCGGATGATGCTATTTTTACGTTTGAGCGGATGTTTGATGAAAAGCATCCTTGGCATAAAGTATCTGGTGGAAATTACTTATTTTATCATTCGCAGGGCATTCCTCAGAATATAGAGTCGATTACTAAGCGTGATGATCACACCTTGATTTTTACATTAAAATCACCTGATGTTACCTTTTTAGTGAATCTAGCTCATCCTGTTGGCTCTATTTTATCCGCTGAATATGCAGATAAAATGATGAGCGCAGGTACTCCAGAAATCTTAGATAGAAACCCAATTGGGACTGGTCCTTTTGAGTTTGTGGCGTTTAAACCTGATGCAATGGTGCGTTATAAAGCATTTAAAAACTATTTTAGAGGAAAAGTGCCTCTGGATACTTTAATCTTTGCGATCACCATTGATCCATCTGTACGAGTTGCAAAGCTTGAAAAAGGCGAGTGTGATGTGATTCCTTATCCAAATATGGCGGATATTGAACGTTTATCTAAATTACCCGATGTGAGTATTCAAAAAGCAGAAGCTATGAATATTGGGTATATTGCTTTTAATACGAAAAAACCACCTTTTGACAATA
>BHEQ01000293.1 GCA_003864535.1 Gammaproteobacteria bacterium | reverse complement strand
TAATCGCTAAAACAGGAGTGCGATATTGTGGATGTAAATAAGAAAAGATAGCTTTAGGCAACACGCCTTCGCGCCCCATCGCAAAGAAAATACGCACAATACTTGCTTGAGATGTCATTGCGGAGGCTAATGATCCTATGATATACACCGCAATAAATATTGAGACAAATGCAGCACCGCCAACTTTTTTGAAAATTATTAATCCTGCGGTGTCGATATTAGCCTCTGTAAATTGCGGCCAATTGGGATAAGCTAAATGAGCGAAATAGGCGGTAATGATAAATAAGCCTCCAGCAATTAACACGGTAATCATAATCGCCCGCGGTAAAGAATATTTAGGGTTTTTAGTTTCCTCAGCAAGGGTTGAGATTGCATCAAACCCTAAAAAGGCTAAGCATAAAATAGCCGCGCCACTAAATAGCCCAGATATTTGCTGATTGGCGATTGCCAAAGGCTTAAGTAAAGTATCGATATTCCAATCACTTTGCCAATATATACATAAGCATAAAAAAACAACAATAAAGACAATTTGGAGCATTACAATAAGCATATTCATGGAGTTAACCAACTTAATCCCTAATATATTGAGTATGGTGACGATTGCAATAGAGCTTAGGATAAAAATTGATATAGGAATCATCGGGAAAGCTGCATGCAGATAAATCCCGATAACAAGATAGTTTAAAATAGGCAAAAAAAGATAATCTAACAGTTGTGCCCAGCCGACTAAAAAGCCTAAATTACCTCCAAATGTTTTTTGTACATATGAGTAAGCTGAGCCTGATAGCGGGAGCTCACGCGTCATTTGGCAGTAGCTATATGCGGTAAACAACATCGTTAATAAAGTGAGAATATACGCAACAGGCAGATGCCCTTCACTTAAAAAAGTGACCTCACCATACGTTGTAAATATTCCTAATGGCACCATATATGCCAAGCCAAAAAAAACGAGGGCGGGAACGCCAAGGACTCTTTTCATACGAACTGTTTCTTTTTGCATTATTTTTTAGACTCTCCTAAATGGATTAATATAAATAAATAATATAAGTAATATGATTAAATCAATGACATGAATTAATAATAATTAAAATAGCTATAATTTTTGAAAATATGCAGTTTATGTAACTTTAATACTTATAAACGCGCCACCAAGGCAAATATCATCATCATAAAATACGATAGATTGACCTGGGGTTATCGCGCGTTGCGGCTCATCAAAGTTTACTAATAAGCTATTGTCTGCTTGCAGTATTATCGTACATGCTTGATCTTGTTGACGATAACGTATTTTTGCGCGCAGTTTAGATTTTTTAGGCACACCATTAGAATCGATCCAGTTTGGATCAATCCAATGTGGCTCAACCGCAATTAAAGCTTGCCCAAACATAGCCTTGTGTTCACCTTGCGCAATCACTAATTGATTGGTTTGGATAAGTTTATCGACCACAAACCACGGCTTGCCATCTGAGTTTTTGCGTCCGCCAATTTTAAGCCCCTTGCGCTGCCCAATTGTATAAAACGCAAGTC
>BHEQ01000292.1 GCA_003864535.1 Gammaproteobacteria bacterium | reverse complement strand
TTAAGGTGAATGGCTTAAACAGGTACTTTTATTTAAAAATAACTCTCAAAAGCTAATGCTACTCTGGCTATATTTTAGATGCATCGTATCATTATTGGCTGCTTGCAGAGTTTCCGAACAGACACTACTTATTATCTGCGAGAATCTTCGCATATATCTCAAATAAATACGCTAATCTTTCCTCATCATTTTCAAATGGTTTACGGCTATAACAGCCTTCAATTGCTGCATCTAGTTCATTATGTGCTTATCTCAATCCATCGGGCATTTTTTCAGGATCATATAATTGTGCACGTGTCATAAGAGAGCGTTGATGCGTCTGTGCAAGTTTATTGTATGTTTTTTATTTTCTTAGTCTTAGCGTATTTGCGATCACGATTAAGGAGCTAATGCTCATGCCAAGTGCTGCGATCCACGGCACAATAAAGCCCATTGCCGCAACTGGTAACGCAATACAGTTATAAACTAGCGCCCAAATAAGATTTTGATGAATAATGCGCCGTGTGCTTTTTGCGGTTTCAAGTCCTGATAATAATGGGCTTAAATGATCTGCGAGCAAAATCATATCCGCACTTGTTTGCGCTAATTGCGCTCCTTGATTCATCGCGATAGAAACATCCGCTTGCGCAAGGACGGGGGCATCGTTTAAGCCATCACCAAGCATCGCGACAACGCGTCCATTTTCTTGTAGAGCTTTAACATACTTAAGCTTATCTTCTGGGAGACATTCAGAATTTACGGTGATATCATTTTCATTAAATTCAAGCTGTTTGAGTAAATAATCCAACGCAAGCGGCGTATCCCCACTTAAAATATGCAGCTTGAATTTATCTTTGAGTGCATTTAAAGTTTGCCGCGTATCGCTGCGTAATTGGTCGGTTAAACCAAATAATGCTTGAATTTCACCATTTTTTACAAGCGCGATCCAAGTGCTAATAGTTGGATAATCAGTTAATAAATGCGCATGGATTTTAAAATCAAACCACGCAAGCTTACCTAATTGATAGGTATCTACGCCGCTTTGAGCTTGCACGCCTAAACCTAAAAGATGCTCGATATTGTGCAAAGATATTTTTGGGTTGAGCTTAACTTGCTCTTGACTCGGCGCATGATAAATCTTTACAAATGCTTTTGCGATGGGGTGATTGCTAGTTTTCTCAAGATTATAAGTGATATTAATCAACTGATCTATATGATTTTTATCGATAATATCAAGCCCATTTTTATCAAGAATATGGGCGATATTTAAATCACCACTAGTTAGGGTTCCTGTTTTATCAAACACAATATCGGTAACTCGAGCTAGATTTTCAAGCCCACCTGAACGCGTCGTTAATAAACCAAGCCCAACTAAAATCTGACTCCCAGCTGTTAATGCCGCAGGCGTTGCTAAAGCTAAGGCACACGGGCACGAGACCACTAAGATTGCAAGAGCGACCTCAAAAGCACGCGTAGGATCAAGCATCTGCCAGACGATATAACTGCCGATGCAAACTAATAATAAAATGCTTACAAACCAATTAGAAATAACATCAGCTAATTGCG
>BHEQ01000291.1 GCA_003864535.1 Gammaproteobacteria bacterium | reverse complement strand
ATCTTGATCGGTGACGATACAATCACAACAGTTGGAGGCGAAAATGTCTAGTCCACATCCAGGTACAAAAGGTTTATTAGGCTGGATTGATGCCCGCTTTCCTTTAACTAAAATGTATAGAGAACATCTAAGTGAATATTATGCACCTAAGAGCTTTAACATTTGGTATATTTTTGGTTCTTTAGCGCTATTTGTGCTTGTAAATCAAATTATTACAGGCGTTTGGCTGACAATGCACTATAAGCCAGATGGTGCACTTAGCGCAACTGGTATTCCAATTGCTTATGCATCTGTTGAATTACTGATGCGGGATGTTGATTGGATGTGGCTAATTCGTTATTTGCATTCCACCGGCGCATCAGCTTTCTTTCTTGTTGTTTATTTGCATATGTTCCGCGGCATGTTATATGGCTCTTACCGCAAACCACGTGAGCTAGTTTGGTTGTTTGGGATGCTAATTTATGTCGTCTTAATGGCCGAGGCATTCATGGGATATATCTTGCCCTATGGTCAGATGTCGTACTGGGGCGCGCAAGTAATTATTTCGCTGTTTGGATCAATACCTTATGTCGGAGATACTCTCTCTGAATTTATTAAAGGTGATTATGTTATTTCTGAAGCAACCTTAAGTCGCTTTTTTGCTCTGCATGTAATTGCCTTACCGCTTGTCTTAGTCGGCTTAGTTGTGGCACATATTTTAGCATTGCATGAAGTTGGCTCAAATAATCCTGATGGGATTGAGATTAAAGAATGCAAAGATGAGAAAGGCATTCCTAAAGATGGGATTCCATTCCATCCTTATTACACCGTGCATGACATTTTTGCTCTATCAGTATTTTTATTCTTTTTTGCTTTAATAATTTTTTACGCACCTGAAATGGGTGGCTATTTCTTAGAGCATGCAAACTTTGAGGCTGCAAACCCGTTCACAACACCAGCACATATTGCGCCTGTTTGGTACTTCACTCCATTTTATTCCATCTTGCGTGCTGTACCATCGTATATGGGAACTCAGATTTGGGGCGTTATAGCGATGGGTGCTTCTATCATCTTCTTATTCCTGCTTCCGTGGCTTGATCGCAGCCCTGTTAAATCAGTGCGCTATAAAGGCCGGATCACCAAAGTAATGCTGACCCTATTTGTAATCTCATTTGTGACTTTAGGCTATTTAGGTGTTGTTCCAACATCACCTTCGCGGAATATATTGGCACAGGTTTGTGGCGTGTTTTATTTTATATTTTTTATTGGAATGCCATTCTGGTCAAGAATGGATAAAGTAAAACCTGTTCCAGTACGCGTTACATGGGGGAGCAAAAAATGAGAAAACTAACTAAACAACTAGTCTTAGGATTATCCTTAGGTTTATCTTTAGGTATTGGTGTATTTAGTAGCGCAGCAGAAGCTAAGTTTACTAATTATAAAGCTCCGATAAATGTCAAGGATACCGAGTCGCTCCAAAAAGGTGCGGAAGCATTTATGCATTACTGCCAAGGATGCCATTCAATTGAATTCCAACGCTTTAATACGACTGCACGCGATATTGGTTTATCT
>BHEQ01000290.1 GCA_003864535.1 Gammaproteobacteria bacterium | reverse complement strand
TCCAAGTTGTTATAGCGCTAGAACACCATGAAGCAGAGCTGCGCGATCAATGGTTACGCCTCTTAGCTAAAGCACAAATTCGCAATGTTTTTGTTATCCCAGATATGCGCGGCGTGCCTTTATATGGTACGGATATGTCTTTCTTTTTCAGTCATGACGTTTTAATGCTCCGTTTAAGAAACAATCTAGCCCGCAAAAGCTCACAAATAATCAAACGCACTATGGATATTATTTTAAGCTCGCTTATTTTGCTTATTTTAGCCATCCCAATGCTATGCATTTTATTATTAATCGCCAAAGATGGCGGTGCTCCTATTTTTGGGCACGAACGCATAGGCCAAGGCAGGAAACGCTTTAAATGTTTAAAATTTAGAAGTATGGCAAAAGATTCTCAAAAACTCTTAGAAGATCTATTAAATAATGACCCAAGCGCAAAAGCGGAATGGGAGATTGATTTTAAACTGAAAAATGACCCACGTATTACCGCTATTGGTAATTTCTTACGCCGCACTAGTTTGGATGAATTACCCCAGCTATTTAATGTGCTCAAAGGGCAGATGAGCTTAGTAGGTCCGCGCCCTGTGATTGCTGATGAGCTGGTGCGCTTTGGTGAGGATGTGGAATATTATTTACTTGCAAAACCTGGAATAACAGGTTTGTGGCAAGTAAGTGGGCGCAATGATATTAACTATGAAAAGCGCGTTTACTTAGATGCATGGTATGTTAAAAACTGGTCGCTTTGGAGTGATTTCGCAATCTTATGCAAAACAGTTAAAGTAGTTTTAAAGCGCGATGGGGCTTATTAAAGAGAGTTTATTAAAGCTATTAACGAAGTTATATTTTTGTAATCATAGCTTGTATTCTTCTTTTATGGTATTAATATGTAACTTCATATTTTCTATTTATATTTTCTACAAAGGACACCCAAATGACTCTACGTATTATTGCAATTTCTGGTAGCTTAAGAGCTGCTTCTCCAAATACAGGCTTAATTCGCTTTGCCCATAAAAATCTGCCTGAAGGAATGGAACTAACTACGGTTAATATTGCGGACATCCCTTTTTATAATGCTGATTTAAAAGAAAAACCAGCAGCAGTAATTGCTTTTTTAGAAGCACTTAAGAGCACGGATGGTTTTTTATTTGCAACTCCTGAATATAATTACTCTTACGCACCAGCTCTAAAAAACGCTCTAGACTGGGCCTCAAGAGAAACTGTAAGTGTTCTGCAAGGTAAAGCCGTTGCACTCATGGGCGCAGCTGGCGGGATGGGATCATCGCGTGCGCAATATCATTTACGCCAAGTATTGGTCTACCTTGATTTACGCCCACTTAATCGTCCTGAAGTATTTGCAAATGCTTATGCTGGAACATTTGATATAGATGGAAATCTCACTGATAGTACGATTGGAGATAATGTTAAAGCACTGTTGATTGCTTTAAAAGAAAGCATACTCCAACTTAAAAAATAGATTTATTAATTTTATAAATTACGCTCGGTCTAAAATCTAAGCTTGTAAAATCTAATCTAGAAAAACCTAAGCATCTTTTAGGATC
>BHEQ01000289.1 GCA_003864535.1 Gammaproteobacteria bacterium | reverse complement strand
TCCAAGTTGTTATAGCGCTAGAACACCATGAAGCAGAGCTGCGTGACCACTGGTTACGCCTCTTAGCTAAAGCACAAATTCGCAATGTTTTTGTTATCCCAGACATGCGCGGCGTGCCTTTATATGGCACGGATATGTCTTTCTTTTTCAGTCATGATGTTTTAATGCTCCGTTTAAGAAACAATCTAGCTCGCAAAAGCTCACAAATAATCAAGCGCACTATGGATATTATTTTAAGCTTGCTTATTTTGTTTATCTTAGCCATTCCAATGCTATGCATTTTATTATTGATCGCCAAAGATGGTGGTGCTCCTATTTTTGGGCATGAACGTATAGGACAAGGCAGGAAACGCTTTAAATGTTTAAAATTTAGAAGTATGGCAAAAGATTCTCAAAAACTCTTAGAAGATCTATTAAATAATGACCCAAGCGCAAAAGCGGAATGGGAGATTGATTTTAAACTTAAAAATGACCCGCGTATTACCGCTATTGGTAATTTCTTACGCCGCACTAGTTTGGATGAATTACCCCAGCTATTTAATGTGCTCAAAGGACAGATGAGCTTAGTAGGTCCGCGCCCTGTGATTGCTGATGAGCTGGTGCGCTTTGGTGAGGATGTGGAATATTATTTACTTGCAAAACCTGGAATAACAGGTCTGTGGCAAGTAAGTGGGCGCAATGATATTAACTATGAAAAGCGTGTTTACTTAGATGCATGGTATGTTAAAAACTGGTCGCTTTGGAATGATTTCGCAATCTTATGCAAAACAGTTAAAGTAGTTTTAAAGCGTGATGGTGCTTATTAAATAAAGTTTATTAAATCTTACTAATGAAGTTTATATTTTTGTAATCATAGCTTGTATTCTTATTTTATAGCATTAATATGTAACTTCATATTTTCTATTTACATTCTCTACAAAGGATCCCCAAATGACTCTACGTATTATTGCAATTTCTGGTAGTTTAAGAGCTGCTTCTCCAAATACAGGCTTAATTCGCTTTGCCCATGAAAATATGCCTGAAGGAATGGAACTAACGATAGTTAATATTGCGAACATCCCTTTTTATAATGCTGATTTAAAAGAAAAACCAGCAGCAGTAATTGCTTTTTTAGAAGAACTTAAAACTGCGGATGGTTTTTTATTTGCAACTCCTGAATATAATTACTCTTACGCACCTGCTTTAAAAAACGCTCTAGACTGGGCTTCAAGAGAAACTGTAAGTGTTCTGCAAGGTAAAGCCGTTGCACTGATGGGCGCAGCTGGCGGAATGGGATCGTCGCGTGCGCAATATCATTTACGCCAAGTATTGGTCTACCTTGATTTACGCCCACTTAATCGTCCTGAAGTATTTGCAAATGCTTATGCTGGAACATTTGATATAGACGGAAATCTCACCGATAGTACGATTGGAAATAATGTTAAAGCATTATTGATTGCTTTAAAAGAAAGCATACTCCAACTTAAAAAATAGATTTATTAATTTTATAAATTACGCTCGATCTAAAATCTAAGCTTGTAAAATATAATCTAGAAAAACCTAAGCATTTTTTAGGATC
>BHEQ01000288.1 GCA_003864535.1 Gammaproteobacteria bacterium | reverse complement strand
AAAATGGAGATATTATTTTCTTTGGTGCAGATAAAGCCAAAGTGGTTAATGACGCTATGGGCGCATTACGCATTAAACTTGGCACGGATTTAAATATGTTTACCTGCGCTTGGGCTCCATTATGGGTGGTTGATTTCCCAATGTTTGAATTTGATGAAGATGAGCAACGCTACGCGGCGGTTCATCATCCATTTACTGCGCCTAAAGGTTCGGTAGAAGCTCTTAAAGATCCTGCCACTGCAATCGCTAAAGCATATGATATGGTGCTTAATGGTACTGAATTAGGTGGTGGCTCAATTCGTATTTATCAACCAGAGGTTCAGTCTGAAGTATTTAGTTTATTAGGAATTGGTGCGGATGAGGCTCAAGAAAAATTTGGATTTTTATTAGATGCGCTTAAATTTGGCGCACCGCCACACGGTGGGATTGCTTTTGGGATGGATCGTTTAATCATGCTTATGACAGGAGCTAAATCTATTCGGGATGTTATGGCATTTCCAAAAACTCAAACGGCAGCATGTTTATTAACCGATGCTCCAGCTGCTGTAAGCGATAAACAACTGCGTGAATTAAGTATTCAGTTAAGAAAAAAAGCTGCGATATAAAATATTAATATAAAAATATTAATATATATTATTATTTTTATATTATTTAGATATTAAAATTTAGACGAGGTAACTCAAGCATGGCAGGTCATAGTAAGTGGGCAAATATTCAGCATCGTAAAAATGCGCAAGATTCTAAAAGAGGTAAGGTTTTCACACGCTTTATTCGTGAAATAACCGTTGCGACACGTATGAGCGCGAATGGTGATCCTGCGACTAATCCACGTTTACGTTTGGTGATTGATAAAGCTTTGAGCGCAAATATGACCAAAGATACTATCGAGCGTGCGATTAAACGCGGTTTAGGTGGAGAAGCTGGTGGTAATTATGAAGAGATTAGGTATGAAGGTTATGGTCCTGGTGGCTCAGCAGTTATGGTTGATTGCCTAACAGATAGCCGTAATCGTACCGCCGCTGAAGTGCGCCATGCTTTTAGTAAATGCAATGGTAATCTTGGTACATCCAACTCGGTTGCATTTCAATTTAATGAAACTGGAATTTTATCTTATCTTACAAATACAAATGAAGACGCAATCACTGACGCTGCAATTGAAGCTGGTGCTGCTGATATTATCGTTAATGATGATCTATCGATTGATGTTTTAACTGAGCCTCATAGTTATGCTGATGTCTACGATAAGATGGTACAAGCTGGATTTAAGCCAGATGAGAGTGAGGTAACCATGCGCGCCGAAAATATGGTGAATATTGAACTTGATGATGCCCAAATGATGATTAAGTTGTTAGATATGTTGGAAAGTTTGGATGATACGCAAAATGTCTACTCGAATGCGGATATCTCTGAAGATGTGCTTAACCAGCTTTAGAAGATGCACGTATGATTATTCTCGGGATAGATCCAGGATCGCGCATTACAGGTTACGGCGTGATCAATTTTAGCGCTAATAAAGCGCATTATATCGATAGCGGTTGCATTAAAATGGATCTTAAAGCGAGTAGCGCAT
>BHEQ01000287.1 GCA_003864535.1 Gammaproteobacteria bacterium | reverse complement strand
TGTTGTGCTTGAGCCACAGCTAAACCATACCCTGGAATGATAATTACTTTTTGGGCAAAGCTCATGTTAATTGCAGCGTCGCTAGCGGCAATGTCTTTCATTGTTCCAGCAACCTCTTCAGAGCCTGCTGGAGCATCACCAAAGTTTGAAAATAAGATATTGCTTAATGGACGATTCATCGCCTTTGCCATTAATTGAGTAAGCACCGTACCTGCAGCACCAACAACGATACCGGCGATAACTAGCCCGCCATTATTTAAGGCAAGCCCTTCTAACGCAACTGCTAAACCTGTAAGCGCATTAAATAATGAGATAACCACCGGCATATCGGCACCACCAATAGGAACGGCGATTAACCAACCAAAGCCAAGTGCTAAAATAAAGAAGATTGCAATAACATAGATATTGGGTGGAGTAGAATTTGCGAGAACGATACCAAGAGTTACAGTTAGAAAAAACACGCCAAAATTAATCATATTACGGTTTTTAATCCGAATTGCTTTATTCATGCGCCCATCTAATTTAGCCCAAGCTACAAGCGAGCCTGCGAAAGATACCGCGCCAATTAAAGCACCAATAATTGCGAGCATTTGCATTCCAGAACTATGCTCAAGGCTTACATGATTGGAAGAACGAATTAACTCAACCGCTGCGATACAAGCAGCTGCGCCACCACCAACACCATTATAAATTGCAATCATTTGCGGCATATTGGTCATGGCTACTTTTTTGGCGGAAATTAAGGCAAATACACCACCTAAAGCAATCCCTACCATAATTAAGAAGTAGTTAATAAAGGCTGCATTTTGGGTAATAGTTGGATGAAAAAATGTGATCAGCGTTGCCCCAACCATAGCCCAACCTGCGATAATAATGCCTTTACGCGCGGTTGATGGATGGCTCATTTGTTTAAGTGAAAAAATAAATGTAATCGCCGTGATGAAATAACCTAGATTAACAATAGTTAGCATGCTTATTTCTCCTTGCTTGATTTGAACATTTCAAGCATACGCTCGGTAACTACATAGCCACCTACCGCATTGCCTGCACCAAAAACAACTCCAATAAAGCCTATTATCATTTCGAGAGTTGTATCAGCAGTTCCAAGGACGATCATCGCCCCAACAAGAACGATACCGTGAATAAAGTTAGACCCTGACATAAGCGGTGTATGTAAAATAGTGGGAACGCGTGAGATGACTTCAATCCCAACAAACGCCGCCAGCATTAAAATATATAATGCAGCAAATCCAGTGATCATAATATAAAGCTCCTATAAGATAATTACGAATAAATATTTATGAATAATAAAAATATTGAGTGAGAATAAATAAATAATTTTAGAAGCACCCGTTATTTTAAGCTTTCAGGAATGATGTTGCCATCATGCGTTACTAAGCTTTTTGCGATAACCTCATCTTCAAAATCTAATTCAAGCTTGCCATCTTTAACAAAGGGGCTTAATAGATTAAATATATTTTTAGCGTACATTTCTGAGGCATGAATTGGTGCTAAAGAGGCTACATTTTTTGGTGCAGAAATAATAACTTGACCAACGCGAATGATTTCGCCACATTTAGATAACTCACA
>BHEQ01000286.1 GCA_003864535.1 Gammaproteobacteria bacterium | reverse complement strand
TACCTGCGAGCTCATTAATTATTAAAGGGAATTATATTGGCAATAATGGTCTCCTAACTTTAAGTACGATCCTAGGTGATGATAACTCAGCAACAGATAAGCTTATTATTGGAGGAAATAGCACAGGTACAACTAGAGTTATTGTGAATAATTCAGGCGGAGCTGGTGAACAAACAATCAATGGCATTAAAATCATTGAAGTTTCTGGGCAATCAGATGGGGCGTTTACCTTAAGTAATCGAGTCGTTGCTGGTGCTTATGAGTATAGTTTGTATAAAGGCATGCAAAATCAAGCAGATGGCAACTGGTATTTGCGTAGCCTTGGAGCTGACAAAGGTATGCAGTATCGCCCTGAAAGTGGGGGCTATATTGCAAATAAATCTTTAAGTAGCTTAATGCAAATGCATAGTTTATATGACCGTGAAGGCAGCCAAATGACGCTTGCAAACGGAAGTGCTTGGGGACGTGTAGTTGCAGGTAAATTAGATAGCACCGCAGCTTATGGTAAAGTTAAAATGAACAGCAACTATAACTTGATCCAGCTTGGTGGCGATTTACTCAGCTTTGATGATGGTAAAGCGCATTTACAATTTGGACTTATGGGAAGTCGGAGCAGTGCCAATACTGATACTAAAGGTAATTTGAATCTTAATGGGGTTAGCCATAGCGCTACGGCTAATGTTGATGGTTATAATATTGGTGCATATGCCACATGGTTTGCAGATAAAGAAAACCGCCAAGGTGCATATATGGATAGCTGGTTCCAATATGGTTGGTTTGATAATAAAGTAAAAGGATATGGTTTAGATCAAGATAGCTATGATTCTAAGCTTTGGAGCGTATCTTTTGAAACAGGTTATAGCTTTATCCTTTCTGATGTTAGCAGCCAAAATCAAATGAGCTTAACGCCACAGATACAAATTGCGTATAGCAAGTATGTTGCAGATAGTTTTACCGATAGCAGCAATTCAGTTATTGCCGGGCAAGACAATAACTCAATAACAACACGAGTAGGAGCGCAGCTTTCAGGCAAACTTGACTATAACGGTACTCTATTTCAGCCTTTTGCTGAGGCAAACTGGTGGCGCAATAGCAAGAATGCTTCAGTTACATTTAATGGTGATATCATCGAGGAAAGCACTCCGAAAAATCGTGCTGAAATTAAACTTGGGGTTAAAGCTGATTTTAATAAAAACTGGAGCAGCTGGATTAATGTAGGCTATCAAGGTGATTTTAATGATTACAAACGTGTCGAAGGCGCAGCAGGTGTTCGTTACTCTTGGTAATACTTAATCTAATCGGCACATCTATTAATTGCTTTTTCTGCGTTACACGATATTATTAAAATGCTCATTTACCCCAGTAAACTGCGCTTTTAATAATATCGCAAGCCTTGAAAAATCTAATTTATAGAAGCTCCATAATCAAATCAAATCTGCCTCTACATAATTTTTAAATTATGGAGGGGCAGATTTTTAGCATCTTTCATGCCAAATTTAGTTGCGTGTTAGAATCGTACATTCTCATGATATTTATTACAGGAATGCTGCAAATATGAAAGTAACCATGAAAGATATTGCAAAAATGGCGCAAGTC
>BHEQ01000285.1 GCA_003864535.1 Gammaproteobacteria bacterium | reverse complement strand
AAGGCGCGCTTGATAAAATGCACAAGATGGTTGAGGTTTTGCTTGAGATTGAAACAATCAATGCCGAGCAAATTGATGACATCATGCATGATCGTCCTATTAGAGAATCTCATGCGATAGATCTACCACCGCAAGTATCATCAACAGCAACCGCCAACACTCCTCCAGAGATTGATGCTGTTTCAGTGTGATTTTAATAATAGGGGCACAGTTTGTGTTCCTAATGTTTTTCTCATATATTCAGGTGCAATATTTAGCTATATATAACTAAGGCAATAATCTTGATGATAAGAAAAGTATTATTAAATATATTATTTAAATCTTATTTATTGAGCTCTTTTTTATGCGGCTCTTTTTTTATAGCTAGCGTTAGTTATGCGGATATTTATTCTTATGTGGATGAATATGGAGTGCGTTATTTAACTGACCAACCAAGCAGTAAAGCTAAACTTGTGATGCGCACGCCTTCCTTTAGTAATCCTGATCGAGTTGAAAATGTTCAGCAATTATTAAATCAACCGCGCTTTAGTATGAAACCTACAATGGAGAAAAAGTTTGATGTCTTTCAAGGTAATTATCCTGAGCCTTTATCTTTGCGCTTAAAAATGTTGGTACAAACAGTATCTTATGGTCAGGTTATCTCGCCGCAGCCACAGCGTGATTTATGGCGCATTAACCAACAAAACCAAGATATTTATAAACCATATATTGAGCTAATTGCGGCTCAAGTAAGGATAGATCCAGCGTTAATTCATGCAATTATTTCTGCAGAATCAGCGTTTCATATTAAAGCACGTTCGCATGTTGGCGCTATGGGTTTAATGCAGCTTATGCCCGCAACTGCCAAGCGTTTTGGCGTAACCGATGCGTATGATCCCTTGCAAAATATTCGCGGAGGAGCTACTTATTTGCGCTGGTTATTAGATAGGTTTGGCAGTGTAACTTTAGCAGCAGCAGGCTATAACGCAGGTGAGGGCGCGGTCGAGAAATATAATCGCCAAATTCCACCTTATAAAGAAACCCAAGGTTATGTTCCTAAAGTATTAGGCTTTTACGAAAAATACTCGCGAGAAATGTATGGTAGAGGACCTTTGCATCAATAGTTTATTGATCAAGGCGAATTCGTTCCAGATGTACGGTTAAGAAAATCTGCTCATCTTTACTTAACTCATGCGCATAATTGGCTTTAAGGTAAACTCCTATTTTAGTTGTGCATTTTAGGGTTTGCATATATTTTTTAGCAATAGCATCATATAGAGAATCATCATCACTCAAGATACTGTTATGGCTGAGTAAACGTTGTGCAAAGAACTTTAAATGCATAATAAAGCGTTGATAACTTAGGCTTTCTACATTAAAATCTTTATTGAAATGATATTTAACAATATTAAGAATCTCCTGCATTAAGTGGGTCATTTTTAAAAGATCAGGCATAGTCTCATTTAATTGAGCATTAACTAAGTGGAGCGCGATAAATCCAGCTTCATCTTCTTTTAGCTCAAGAGACAATTGTTTATTCAAGGATAATACTGACTCTAATCCTAAAAGATATTCTTTTTGGTAAAGCGTTTTTATTTCCCACAATAAAGCATTTTGGATATAAATATTTTGTGCGGAGCGTTCAAGCGCAAAGTATAAATGGTCAAGT
>BHEQ01000284.1 GCA_003864535.1 Gammaproteobacteria bacterium | reverse complement strand
GGAGCTTAATAAAGGTAATAAAGCGATCAATAAATATATACTTTTCATTATTTATCCCTTCATTTCATTTAGCATATCGACATTAATACTGGAGCGATTTCTAAATACTAAAATCAAAATTGCTAACCCAATAGCAGCTTCAGCAGCTGCTACTGCGAGTATGAAAAAGACAAATATTTGCCCAGATAAATCGCCTGAAAACTTAGAAAAAGCGACAAATAGAAAGTTAACTGAGAGCAAAACTAACTCTATCGACATTAATAAAACAATTAGATTTTTACGGTTGATAAAAATTCCAGCCATGCCAATACAAAATAAAATTGCGGATAACATTATGTAATCAATGAGGGTAATCATTTTTTAGGCGCTCCTTGCAGGTGTTTTTTGATTAGTTTTATCTAGATTGCTTGCATTATCGGCAATATTATCAGTAATATTATCTATCCGTAGCTAAGCTT
Organism: Gammaproteobacteria bacterium; assembly: GCA_003864535.1. GTDB lineage: Bacteria > Pseudomonadota > Gammaproteobacteria > Cardiobacteriales > Wohlfahrtiimonadaceae > BHEQ01. Next base: position 1,191 of record BHEQ01000284.1, on the reverse strand, counting down.
ACATCTTGATAAGACTCTAAAACAGATGTTCCCATGCTGATAATTCTGATTCTATCTTGCTTGGATACTTTTAATTGATCAGGAACTGGGATTGTTTTATTATTCTCACGCACGCGGCGGTGGGTTAAAGATATTGCCGCAATCATCGCAACTAATAAAATAACCGCTGCTATTTCAAACGGATATAAAAATTCAGTATAGAGTTTAAGTCCTAGTTCACGCGTATTGCTATATCCTTCAAGCGCATTTGGTGGCAATGGAAAATTTATTGCGCCAAATAAACCATCTTTATTGCCTAAAATAAAGAACAATTCTACAAGAATTAAAACACCGATACCTATTCCAAAAGGTAGGTATTTAACAAAGCCTTCGCGCACAGTATCAACATTAATATCTAACATCATCACCACAAATAAGAATAAAACCATGACTGCACCAACATATACAATCACTAAAACTAAAGCTAAAAATTCAGCTTGGATTAAAATCCACAAGCCTGAACTTGCAACAAATGCCAAGATAAGGTGCATGACTGCATTAACAGGATTTTTAGCGGTGATTACGCGGATTGCTGCGTAGAGCAGTAATAGTGCGAAACCATAAAATAAAATTTTCAGTACCATTTTTATGTTCTCCTATCTGAATTTCGCATCAGTTTCACGGTCTGCGGCAAGTTGGAGTTCATACTTATCCCCAAGCGCTAATAATTTTTCTTTGTTTAAGATGTTCTCGCCACGCTCTTCCATATGTACTTCAAAAATACGGGTTAATACGATGGAATCTACAGGACAAGCCTCTTCGCATAAGCCACAGAAAATACATTTAAATAAATCAACATCATACCGTGTGGTACGGCGGGTATTATCCGCGCGTTCTTCAGATTCAATTGAAATTGCTAAAGCTGGGCACACAGCTTCACATAATTTACATGCAATACATCGCTCCTCGCCATTTTCATAGCGTCTTAAAGCGTGCAAGCCTCTAAATCTTGGTGATTGCGGTGTACTTTCTTCAGGATAACTTATCGTAATTTTAGGTTGCCACATATAGTGCCATGTTAGCCCTAAACCTTTGCGTAATTCTGTAAGGGTAAAAACCCTCCAGTAATGCTTGAGTGCAGAAAATATTGATGTTGATGCAGCTTTTTTCATAATGTCCTAGCCCTTTTTATGAATACCAAGGGCCGAAGCC
>BHEQ01000283.1 GCA_003864535.1 Gammaproteobacteria bacterium | reverse complement strand
AAAGATTGGCAAAAACTATATCGCGGAGAAGTCCAAAAATTTTGGATAAAAAGGTAAGGCTGCCAACAACTAAGGTTGAGCGAAAAAGTGAATTAGACATGCTACCGTTACTTTTAATAAAATAAAACACCCAACATTTTAACGTGATGTTGAATATTTAGCTTGATTATATAAGTCCCCTTATAGATGTACCCTTATGTTATTTCCTATTTAGCCATAACATTATTAAACCAATCAAGCCTAAGCCCACATAAGCAATTAAGGATAACATCGGGATAGATAGACCAAATAGTGCCCAATCAGTTGTGCCACAATCACCCTTTGCGCTTAATATCTCTTTGATTAATTGAAAATCTAAGACCTCGGTAATACTATTTGTTGTTGCTTGGCAGCTTGCTGCGCTATCTGTAGATGGGTTTAATTGAACACTTATATGCTTAAGTGCGAAAAATACTCCAAGCAGCGTAACTAGGCTTAAAATCATAAAGCTTATTTTTGCCATAATTCTTTTAGGATTGATAACGGCAAAGAGCAAGAAAACAACCATCATCATAAAGAAAACAACACGCTGGAGTTTGCAATAAGGGCACGGCTCTAACCATAAAACATCTTGCATATACAAAATAGCTATTGCCAAAGATGCCGCGCAGACAAGCGCACAGCTAAGATAGATGAGACGCGGGTATAATCTACCTTGCAAATAATGTGTAAGACATAATAATTTAGCTTGCATTGTCTGGGCTTTCATTTTAGTTAAACTCGCATGGGTTGATTTTTATGGGTACTTCTATTAGTTAGATTTTTCAGAGCTTATGATTTTAATAAAATCGCCAAGCGTAGAAAAAGCACAAATAGATATGCCCTTATGTAGTTTGATTTTCATTATCTTTCCATTGATAGCATTCACGTAGGTAGCGAAAGAGGGCTCGTTTAGATTTAGGCGGTTTATTTTGCGCAAGCTCTTTTTGAGAATTGCGTAAGAGCTGCCGAATTAGCTGGAGATCCATAGTCGGCATAAATTCTTTTATCTGATCAAAAACGGTATTATCATTATTTTGTAAGGCTGTGATCCAGTTTTCAAGCGTGTGTTGTTCGCGGACATTATCAAAATGTCCTGCATCAAGCTTGGCAAGATCATAAATAATTTGATCTGCGCCAATTTTACGGATTATTTTACCAATTAGCTGGCGTTGTCGCCGAATTCCACCGTTTGCATTAATCTTGCGTGCCAGCAATATAGCCTCTTCTAACTCTTCAGGCATGTTTATTTTACTTAACTTTGCGGCATCAAGTTTAATAAGGCGCTCGCCGAGTTTTTGCATCGCTTCAGCTTCACGCTTTAATTGTGAACGACTTGGATCTTCAATCTCATTTAAGGGAGTAAGCTCTTCAAGCCCTCCAAATTCTGGTACATCTCTCATTTTTACAGCCCTTACAAAATAGTAATCCAGAGTAGTCCAAAGAATATTCTTTTAACTTAGATTAATTAATGTAACATTCTAACAATAGTGTGCTTTATAGTGTGCTTTAAAATATAAAAATATAAAAAAACCTAGAAGATCCTAAAAAATGCTTAGGTTTTTCTAGATTATATTTTACAAGCTTAGATTTTAGATCGAGCGTAATTTATAAAATTAATAAATCTATTTTTTAAGTTGGAGTATGCTTTCTTTTAAAGCAATCAA
>BHEQ01000282.1 GCA_003864535.1 Gammaproteobacteria bacterium | reverse complement strand
GATAAATATAATTATGAGATAGCTTTAGGCGCTATGCTCATCTGCCTAGCCTTAGCCTTAGCTAGTTGCATTAAAAGTGGTATTATAGCCAAGCGTAAAAAACCTAACTTGCGCAAAAAAACCTCAAGATCAATTCCAATAAAAACTATACCTAAATCCATGCCAAAAGCCATATTAAAAGCCACGCCAAAAGCCAAAAGCAAGTTCAAAAGCAACTCAAAAAGATGTACTTAAAACAACAGACAATATTAATCAACAAAAAGTAGCTATTAAAAAAACACCACCCTCAGATAGTTTATTAGGTAATTTATCTGTCGCATCAAGTCCTGAAATAAAACCAAAAACACGTAAACCCAGAGTAAAAAAAGAAAAAACATTACCCAATCAACCTAAATTATTTTAAGCTAAGCTTGAAACATAAATAAATATGGAGATAAATATGGATATAAATATAGATAAATTATACGCAGATCATGTTGAGATCTTATTTGCTAAAGCGAAAATATTTTTAGAATCACAGCATCTTGATGCCTTAATGCTAGGTTCAGGATCTGAAATATTTATTGATCGTGATGATCAACCCTATCCATGGAAAATGCCTGCATTCTTGCGCCATTTTATCTATGAAGATATTGGACCTGATGCGGTACTTTTAATCACTAAAAATGCTATTGAAGTTTATATCTATCAATCTATCGATTTTTGGTATGCACCTGCAAAAACTCATACGGGAGTATGGACAAAGCATATTAAAGTCCATAGTTATCATGATATTGATCTTTTACACAAAGATATTATTGCAAACTTACCCAACCGCGTTATTTACTATACGCCACCTAACTCGAAACTTAGCTTTGCAGATATTGCAAAACACGCTACAGATGAGCAAATTAGGCTTATCCAAGAATGGCGTGTGCATAAATCTGAGTTTGAGATTACTTGTATTAAAGAGGCTAATCTTAATGCTGTAATGGGACATGTTGCGGCTAAAGAGTCTTTTGAAGAGGGCGTGAGTGAGTTTGATATTCATCTTGATTATCTAAGTATGACTAAACACGCAGAACAAAATCTACCTTACCCAAATATTGTTGCTTTAAATGAACATGCGGCAATCTTGCATTATCAACATTTAGATCAAAATATTCCTGATGACAAGCACAGCTTTTTAATTGACGCTGGGGCAAACTATAATGGTTATGCCGCAGATATTACGCGCACCCATGCGGGCATAAATGCCTCTGATGCATTTATGAGCTTGCTTTATGGAATGCGCCAAATTAAATTAAGTGTTATTGATAAATGCCTCAAAGATAGTGCTTGGGTCGATATTCAAGAATATACGCACGTGTTAATCAGCGAGCTGTTAATTGGCTTAAATATACTCCATAATATTGACGCTGAAAATGCCTATAACCAAGGTCTTACCAAGATTTTTTATCCACATGGTATCGGGCATCTCTTAGGTATACAAGTGCATGATGTTGGTGGCTTTCAAAATACTGAGGCACAAATTCTTGCTCCTTCTAAAACACATCCTTTTTTAAGAATGATGAGAAATTTAGAGTTTGGTATGGTTGTAACTATTGAACCTGGGGTTTATTTTATCCACTCTCTTTTAGAAAAAGCCTTTGCCGATCCGCAGATAAACCCTTATCTTAACAAAGAACTAATTCATGAATTAA
>BHEQ01000281.1 GCA_003864535.1 Gammaproteobacteria bacterium | reverse complement strand
TATATCCAATATATAAACAGCGCCAGAATAAAATAAGAAATAGTGAAATTAAAAAGATAACTCCAATAATTCCAGTCTCTTCGGCATAGACTGCAAAAATAAAGTCAGTATGAGCCTCAGGCAGGTAGCCAAGTTTTTGAATACTTCCACCAACTCCTTGCCCATACACTTCACCACGCCCAACTGCAATTAGCGATTGAATAAGTTGAAATCCTTTGTTTAAAGGATCATCCCAAGGATTGGAAAAGGCAGTTAAACGGGCGCGTCTATATGGCGCTGCAAAAATAATAACGCCCATTAGCGCGAGCGATGAAAATAGAAATAGGCTAAAGCGTAATAAAGACACGCCGCTCATAAATAACATGCCTAAACAGATCATTAAGATTACAACTGTTGAGCCAAAATCAGGCTGTAGCAGTAATAAAACCCCCGCAACCGATAAAACAATAAGCGGGCTTATAAGTACATAAAAGCTGTTTCCTAAAAATTGATAATGGCGCTTGAGATAATTCGCCACATAAATAATCGTGCAAAATTTTGCGAGTTCAGCAGGCTGAATGTTGATCGGTCCAAGCGAGAGCCATCGCATTGAGCCATTGATCTCACGCCCAATCCCAGGAATAAGCACCGCAATGAGTAATGTTGATACCATGATAATGATATAAGGGCTGGCACTTTCTATTTTTTCGGTATGTATTGAAAATAAAAATAAGCCTGCAACTAAACCAATACTCATATAAATACTTTGGCGGATAAGAAAGTAATAGCCGTTATCATAGCGCTGTAGCGCATTGGGATAAGATGATGAGGTCACCATTAAGAGACCAATTAAAATTAAAGTTCCTGAGATTAATAAAATCCAAGGATCGACCGCATACGCCTTAGGCGCTTGAGGTGGTTTTTCTCGTTCTTGTGATTCTTGTGATTCTTCAGTTATTAAGCTCATATTAATTTTTAATGTTTCGTTTTAGTTGTAAAACCAACTTAATAAAGGCAGTGCCGCGGGCATTATAATTTGCAAATTGATCAAAACTTGCACATGCAGGTGAGAATAAAACAACATCCAAAGGCTGCGCATTCAGATAAATAAAGTTTACCGCAGCGTCTAGGGTTTTAACATACGTTGTATCAATAAAATCAGGAATATATGGAGTTATCTGGCTAACATCTTCACCAATTAAAAGAAGCTTAATGATACTTTTATCCAAAGCTTTTTTAAGGATCCTAAAGTCTTGATCTTTCGTAACCCCACCCATAATCAACCATTTATTTTCATCAAAAGCTTTAATTGCGGCAATGCTTGAGGGCAGATTAGTCGCTTTTGAATCATTATAATAACGCACTCCATTAACTGTAGCTACCAAAGCGCAACGATGTGGCAAAGCTTCAAAATTAACAATCGCACGTATCATTATCTCAGGATATATACCAGCAGATAGCCCTATTGCGCTTGCTGCCATCACGTTAGCAATATTATGTTTACCACCTAAAGGTATTTTATTTATATCTATAAAGCGTTTATTTTCATAATAAATAGAAGCATTATGCATATACCAAGTATTTTTTGTGCGCTTAACATTTTGCAGAGTAAACTTAGCAAAAGCTCGCTTAGATTTTAATGTAAGCCATCTCTCAAGAATCAGATCATCTTTATTGCTGATCAATTTTTGCGCTTGTTCCCATAATTTAAATTTAGTCTTTTGATAATCCTTATAG
>BHEQ01000280.1 GCA_003864535.1 Gammaproteobacteria bacterium | reverse complement strand
AAGATTGCGGTTCTGTGGAATTCCCACATAAATATACTTATATTTATCAAGCAGATGGAAGTTATGAACCGCTTGCGCAAATCTATCAATCTCATGCGGTGGATAATCCAGATCATACACGTATTTTATATTATCAAACCGCGCAAAATTCCAATCCAGAGCGGCTTTATACTGCGGATGGTGAGATAAAATGGCAGGAAAATCATACGGTTTTAGGTGTGGCAAATCACGCATTTTTGTATCATCAACCTGAGAAAGTGCATCAACCGTTACGTTTTCAGGGTCAATATTTTGATCAAGAAACAAACTTGCATTACAACACGTTTAGGTATTATGATCCGCATGTTGGACGCTTTATCACGCAAGATCCAATTGGATTAAACGGCGGGATAAATCTGTACCAATACGCGCCAAATCCGCTAATGTGGATTGATCCTTGGGGGCTTAATGTTATTCGTTTACGACATTACACGAGTAATAAAGGTTTTGAATCTATTAAAGAAAGTATGAAGATAATCGCAGGTGATCAAAATTCTGTATTTGCAGTTAAAGCAAAAGGTAAGCCATTAAGTATGGCTGACGCCGCAGATAAGTTTAAAATAAAACAACATCATGCTAGAAATTATATTGATTTTGATATAGATACTGCGCAAGTAGAGTATGGAAAAAATAATTTAGGTGTTGAAGAGTATAAAATAAAGGGTGATGTTGAGTTGAATAAGAATACTACTGAATTTAATAAGAGATGCTAAAACTATGAGAGAAGATAAATTAAAAAAGACGGATAACTTAAAAGAAGTTTTGATGTACTTAGAAGAAATTGTTGTTGTAATAGACAAAATAGGGTCAGGTTTTGATAAAAGTAATATAACAGCATCTGCATTATTACTTTTTTTCAATCAATGTAATGTGCTAGATAAGCTATCTAAAACAAGAAAATATTTATATAAGGAATTAGAGAATAGAGTCTCTCCTGAAGAATATGATGAGTGGATAGAAAGTGATTTTCCTTTATGGAATCCACCATATGAAAAAACAGAAGAAGAGATATTAAAAATGTTAAATAACCTCAGTTAGGTGTAGTGTCCGAACGTCCGAGCAAGCTAATCAAACCAAAGAATTAACAATGTCATTTATTTTATTGAAAATGTTGATGTTAATTTTTGGAATAAGCGGAGATCAGTTTTATGAGTATGATCTTGAGGGGCGTTTAGAGCGGCATTGTACTAATCATACTGATGGTTTTTACAAAGGTTATCGTCAGGAAACATTCATTTATGATGCTGCGGATAATCTGCTTAATGACAATGGCAAAGATCATAAAAAGCCTATTTTAAACAATCGCATAGAAGATTATCAAGCTGCGCATTATGAATATGATGCATTTGGGAATACGATTTTAAGAAAGATCAATAGTGATCAACAAAAGCTTATCTATAATCAGGAAAATCAGCTTATCCGCGTCACTTGCGAGAATTCTCGCGGTGTGGATAGTGTTGATTACGAGTACGATGCGCTCGGGCGGCGTATTAAAAAAACAGTGCATAATCAGTATAATTATGATGATAAACAGACAACATTCCTCTGGATGGGAATGCAGATGGTGCAAGAAGATTGCGGTTCTGTGGAATTCCCACATAAATATACTTATATTTATCAAGCAGATGGAAGTTATGAACCGCTTGCGCAAATCTATCAATCTCATGCGGTGGATAATCCAGATCATACGCGTATTTT
>BHEQ01000279.1 GCA_003864535.1 Gammaproteobacteria bacterium | reverse complement strand
CCTTAGACCTAGCTATCTCATTATCTTGCAATACATTTTTTAGAAACACGGTCTTATTAAATCCCAAAATAGTCTTCTCATCAGTCATATAATCATAAATAGACATATCTAGATTAATTAATGGAAGTGATTTTATAAAATGTAAGATGTAATAATCATTAATCTCACCATCTTTAGCAATTATTTCTACTGGATAAAAATTAATACAGTTTATTGTATTTTTCTCAAGAAAAACTTTGAATCGTTCATTAACAATAGGAATCCGTGTACTATTTGGCAAACAGTCATATTTCTTTAAATATTCTAAAGTTGCCTTAAACTTGATAACAGGTGTTTCATGCTTTTCATTAATAGGATTTACGCTATAAAATAGTAAGAAATCACAAACATCATATTGATACTCTCCCACATTTTTATTAGGATAATTCTCAGGTGAAGTCAATCTATACATTACTCATTACTCCTTTTTCTAAGGCTATATAGCCCATGCGGTCTGATAAATTTTTACTAACTTCATTTAGATGCCTACCTTGATGAATTGATCCTGAAAGCCTTTCTTTTTCAAGTTAGCGGTTCGTATACAATCTGATACAGATTTATCCTACCATTTAACCCAATTGGATCAGGCTGCGTGAAGTGGGCGATTATTGGATCATAATAACGGAACGCATTATAGTGCAATCCTATTTCTCGATCAAGATATTGACCTTGAAACTTAAGGTTTTGTTCAACTAGCGCATTTACGGCAAGATGTTGCGAGTTTGGGCGATCTGATAGCGTTTATATTGCCAGCATTATCCGTCATTTCCTCAGGTAAACCGTTTACATGTATTTGATAATAAAATATTTTTTGTGATCCACACGCATAATCTATTCTTGCGAGCGGCTGGTATGAATCATCAGCCTTTCTAATCAAATGCACATGTTTATGGGTTCTGCGTCTTAACACATGGTAATAAAGCTCAATACACTGACAAATCCGCGTGTGCATTCGTCCAAATTCATTATATTTAAAATCAAGTTGATCGAGAATTTTAGGCACACGTTTCCCGATAAAAGCGTTAATTACTCAGCAATACAATCAAAGAGCAGGATCATCGCCACCATCAATGTACGTGCTGCAATTTTTAAAAATAAAGATATCACAAGATAGTTTTATTTCACAGGAAGCACTTTTAAAATTTAATATAAAACCATCATTACCTTTATCTATTTTCAACGTACCATAATTAACATTATGCCAATTTTTTATTTCGACTATATCACCACGACTGCATGATAGTTTTATAACAACAACATCATAATCTTCTCCCCAAACTCCCCATTTTTTTACTTCTTTTGCAGGTTTTTGTTTTGTATGTACATCAATATATACTCTACGTCCCCACTCAAGATTAATATTTCCTATCATGAGTGGATTAGCTAATCCATGAGGATATAAACTGGTTAAAAAAGGGTTATAACTAGTTAAATCAATTAAATTCATAAAATATCACCTTATAAAAGTTGTAACGTCCATGAGTAGCTTTGATTTAGCTATTTCGCAAATCAATAAAAACATACAAGCTAACAGAATTATTATCTAAATGGCACATCTATTAATCGTAACTTTCAAAATAGCCATTTAATTAAATTAATCAGTTACATTATATCCTTACTATCAAAACTTAATAAATAGATATGCCTGAAAGTGAAAATTAATAGATGCATTCTTATATTTATTCCAATATTTTGTAAAAC
>BHEQ01000278.1 GCA_003864535.1 Gammaproteobacteria bacterium | reverse complement strand
ACTAACTTTTGTTAATAATTTAGGAGAAAAATCTTATGGCAATTCGCGTAGGTATTAATGGCTTTGGACGTATTGGACGCTTTGTATTGCGTGCCGCTTATGAACGTAATGACATTGAAATTGTTGGTATAAATGATCTCATTGATGTTGATTATATGGCATATATGCTTAAATATGATTCAACTCATGGACGTTTTAAAGGTACGGTTGAAGTTAAAGATGGTCATTTAGTTGTCAATGGCAAAACAATTCGCGTCACCGCTGAAAGAGATCCTGCCAACCTAAAATGGGATGCAGTTAAAGCTGATGTTGTAGTTGAAGCTACAGGTTTATTTTTAACAGATGAAACGGCACGTAAGCATATTACTGCTGGTGCTAAAAAAGTTGTGTTAACAGGACCATCTAAAGACAAAACAGCAATGTTTGTTATGGGCGTTAACCATGCAACTTATGCAGGTCAAGATATCGTATCTAACGCATCTTGTACAACTAACTGTCTTGCTCCGATTGCTAAAATCTTAAATGATAACTGGGGAATTGAGAGCGGTTTAATGACAACTGTTCACGCAACAACTGCTACTCAAAAAACTGTTGATGGTCCTTCTGCTAAAGATTGGCGTGGTGGACGCGGCGCGTCACAAAACATTATTCCTTCATCAACTGGTGCTGCTAAGGCTGTTGGTATAGTTATTCCTGAATTAAACGGTAAATTAACAGGTATGGCATTTCGTGTTCCAACACCAAATGTATCTGTAGTTGATTTAACAGTTATTCTAAAAAAACCAGCAACTTACGCTGAGATTTGTGCAAAAATGAAAGAAGCATCGCAAACCACTTTAAAAGGTGTTTTAGGTTATACCGAAGATGAAGTTGTTTCAACTGACTTTTTAGGTGAAACAAATACTTCTGTATTTGATGCAAAAGCTGGAATTGCATTAACAGATAAATTTGTTAAAGTTGTTTCTTGGTACGATAATGAAATTGGCTACTCAAATAAAGTATTAGATTTAGTTGCACATATCACTAAGTAATTATTATTAAATAAATATTACTTATATTTGCGCACACTTAATCTAAATAAAATGCTCCTATGAGATAAAATCATAGGAGCATTTTAGTAATTAAAGTATGCACCATTTAAAAATAATGGGACTTTCTATAAATTAGATTTCTCAAGGCTTGCGATATTATTAAAAGCACAGTTTAAAGCACACATAGATATGCCAATAATTAACTGCTGAGTAGTTACCACCATTTTAGAATCAATATTTTGATCAAGAAATAATCTTGCATTACAACACGTTTAGGTATTATGATTCGCAGGTTGGACGCTTTATCATGCAAGATCCAATTGGATTAAACGGCGGTATGAATCTGTATCAATATGCATCCAATCCGCTAATGTTGATGGCAATACCTTTGAAACACATTGGGTGAACTGTACGCGCTTAAGGAACTGGACAAAGCCAATGTCAGTGGCTTAATAATCAAGAGGCTGAAGAGATATTATCTAAAGAACACCCAAATATATCTCAGGCAACTAAATTTAATATTCCTGAAGGAATGGGGCAAGTTATTCATTCAGATGAAACAATCTTAGTACCTGATAAAAAATCAGGCGGATATAAAACTACTTATCCTTATTAAAACTTAAGTTTGGAAATAAATAATGAAAATAGTTTTATGTTATACAGAAAATATGATTATAAATAATGATGTTAAATATGATAATTTCTTCAATGATATTG
>BHEQ01000277.1 GCA_003864535.1 Gammaproteobacteria bacterium | reverse complement strand
AATTAATTTGCATAACAATAAGCGTGAACCTATAAATCTGCTAAAATACTTGACTTTTATTCTAAGTATAATCCTGTCATGACCCAACTTGCGCCACAACATAATAATCCTCTTGCTGCAACTAAAGCTGCAACCAAAACCAAAGCTACAAGCCAAGCTCAAACAAAGCTACTTTTTTCATATAAAAAATACTGGGCAGAACGCTTTGGGAGTGCACCTTTTTTGCCTACAAGCCGCGAGGAGATGGATCAATTAGGCTGGGATAGTTGCGATATAATTATTATAACTGGCGATGCCTATATTGATCACCCAAGCTTTGGCATGGCAATTTTAGGACGTTTGCTTGAAGCACAAGGATTTCGCGTTGGAATTATCGCTCAGCCTGACTGGCAATCAACCCAAGATTTTATGGCTTTAGGGCGACCTAATATTTATTTTGGGGTAACCGCGGGCAATATGGATTCAATGGTTAACCGCTATACTTCGGATCGGCGCATTCGCCAAAATGATGCGTATACGCCTAATAATGAAGGCGGTAAACGTCCTGATCGCGCTATTATCCCCTATTCGCAACGCGCCCGCGAAGCTTATAAAGACGTGCCAATTATTATCGGTGGCATAGAAGCGTCGCTGCGCCGTGTCGCCCATTATGATTATTGGTCTGAAAAAGTAAGACGCTCGGTACTTTTAGATTCACGCGCGGATATTTTATTATTTGGTAACGCTGAACGCGCTATAGTTGAGATTTCACATCGCTTAGCTAAAGGCGAGATGATCGCGCAAATGGCAGATATCCGCGGTACCGCAGTAAACTTACCGCATCGCTTACATGCAGGATTTATGGAGATTAATTCAACATCCATAGATAATAAATTGGGGAAAATTGAAAAACATATCAATCCATATCTAGATAATAAAGATAGTAAAGATAGTGAAAATAATAAAAATAATGAAATACCAGAGATAATCGCGGCGACTACTCCAGTTGTTGCCCAAGCTAAAAATCAAGTTATTGATCAAGTTATTGAACAAACCATTGATCAAGTTATCAATCAAAAACATGATCAAAATATAAATCAAAATGCCGCGCTTGAAGTCCCAGATGCTGCCAATATCGCATTGCAAAAAAAGCAGCAAAAACAAGCGGCTTATATTCGCCTCCCAAGTTATGCGGACGTGAAAGATGATCCAATCTTATATGCGCATACCTCGCGCTTATTGCACCTTGAGACTAATCCGCATAATGCGCGTCCCTTAGTGCAACAGCATGGTGATCGTGACATTTGGATTAATCCTGCGCCGATTCCTTTAACCACGCCTGAGATGGACGGCGTATTTGACCTGCCATATGCACGCAATCCACATCCTAGTTATGCTGGGACTAAGATTCCTGCATGGGAGATGATCCGATTCTCCGTTAATATTATGCGTGGTTGTTTTGGGGGTTGTACTTTTTGTTCGATTACCGAGCATGAAGGGCGCATTATTCAAAGTCGCTCAGAAGAATCTGTTTTAAAGGAAATTGAAGAGATTCGTGATAAAACAGAAGGCTTTACTGGGACAATTTCCGATCTAGGTGGCCCTACCGCCAATATGTATCGCCTTTCATGTAAAGATCCTGAAATTGAAAAACATTGCCGTAAACTTTCTTGTGTTTATCCTGATATTTGCAGTAATTTAAACACAGATCATTCACATTTAACTAAACTTTATCGTAAAGCGCGTGATTTAAAAGGAGTTAAACGTATTTTAATCGCTTCTGGATTGC
>BHEQ01000276.1 GCA_003864535.1 Gammaproteobacteria bacterium | reverse complement strand
ATGTGTAACTGTATTTATACATTTGTATAAAAACCCCCAAATTTAAGCTTCTAACTAAAGGTTTTTTATGTCCACTTCAAATTCAATCATAGATTTAGATGAAAATTTCGATACATTTATTACGGAACATAATGATCTTGTCTCTACTGAAAGACGTAATTTTTTAAAATTAGCAAGCGGAGCTCTAGCAGGATCTTCTCTTCTAGGCTTATTTGCAGTAAATCCAGTTCTTGCTAAACGCGCACTTTCGACAGAGCGTGAAGTTAAAATATTCACCCCATCTTTAAATGAATCAAGCCGTATAATTTATTGGGTTCCAGGTGAGGGTTATATTCGTGAATCTTTAAAGGAACTTTCTTGGGCTTTACGCGATAGACGCAATAATACGGCGCGGATGTATGACCCGCATGTGTTAGATCAACTCTATGCTTTACGCCTCCAATTAGACTATAAACAACCTACACATATTTTAAGTGGCTACCGCTCACCTGAGACAAATGCCATGTTACGCCGAACTATGCGTGGCGTCGCTAGAGATAGCCTCCATATGAAATCTAAAGCGATGGATATTCGTATGCCTGGCGTATCTACAGGTAATGTAAGAACAGCAGCGATAAGCTTGCGTGCTGGTGGGGTTGGCTATTACGGACGTTCTAACTTTGTACATATTGATAGTGGTCAGTTAAGATCTTGGGGTCGCTAAAGAGCGCATCTATACGGCGCGAGTAAATCAATAAATACTTATAGTAATTAGGAATGTTATGTATTTGATAGATAATTTATTATTAATGGCAGGCGCTGGAATTATAGGCCTATTAATCCTTAATGTGTTTCTTAATAAGGTCTGTAAGTTTAAACCCGCACAATCAGGCGTTGCGACCGCTCTTATTTCTATTGCTGTTTTAGTGCCTATGGCAATTTATCATTGGCCTGGTGGAGATGTTTTCGCGTTGTACTTATCGTGCAATCTCCTAACATGCTATGCGTATTATTTGATTGGCAAAGATGGCATAAAAGCTCTAAAAACAGCAGATGGCAAACATCTCCACTGGGCTCCATTAACAGTTTTCTTCTTTTTCTTGTTTCTTATTATTGTAGAGGCATCTTTAATAACTCTCGCTGAGCGTGGTTTATTTTATCAAAAAGAAGATGGCTCTTTTGTCTCAACTCGTTTTGCAGGCGAGGTTCCAAATGCCTATCAAAAGAAAGAATCTTATTATAATGATTATCAACAACGCTTATATTCTCAATTAGATCGCGGTTGGCGGATTAATTATGGCTTTGCAGATATTCCCAAGGTTGATGTAACCCAAACTTTTATCGTTGAGGCTTTATCCAAAGATGGTCTCGATTTAAAAGATGCCAAAGTTGTCGCAAGTTTTGTGCGCCCTGCGGATCAGCGTGAGAATTTTAGTATCGCTTTAGAGCATCTAAATGGCAGCAATTTATATCAAACTAATATTGATTTTCCAGTTTCTGGAGTTTGGCAATTAGTCCTAAAAGTGACTCAAGGCGATAATGTCCATGAAATCCAAGCCTGTACTGAAATAGCGACAAAAGAAGGGGTATTTCCTAAGCGCAACAAATACCGCCCCAATGAAAACGTTGGCTGTAAAGTTTAATAAAAAGTTTTTAAATATGGTCTACCCTCCCAAGCTCCACTTCTCAAGGGAGGAGCTGTAATTAAAAGGTACGTAATTTCAGATATAAAGCAACAATGGACTTATAAGCATGAGCGCTAAAATATGCTTTCACTGCACTTTACCTGTTCCC
>BHEQ01000275.1 GCA_003864535.1 Gammaproteobacteria bacterium | reverse complement strand
TTTTCATAAGGTGATTTGGTCTTGTCATAACCGCCTGCTATTGCAGCATCAACCATATATTGACCATTCACAATTAAAACAGGAGTGTGCGATAGTTGATACTGTTCTTTAACAATATTCTCTGCCCGTCCCATTTTCATTCTTACAGGGAATGAATCCCAAGTCTTAATAAAATCATTTTGATTAATCTTATAATTAGCAAAATACTCAGCTGCTTGCTCTTTAGTTTGCATTCTTAGGTTTTTTACATGGACTGCTTCAAAAGCGGCTATGTGCCCTTTTTCTAATTCTTTCATTGTTTCAAGGGTATAAAATACTTGCGCAAAAAAGCCCCACATACGTTCGCCAGGCATTGCCATTTGAACAAACTCAATGCGGTCATCTTTTGATTTAAGCCAAGTAGAAATCGCAGGTTCAAACTGAAAACAAAAACCACAAGTATATGAAAATACTTCTACTATTTCTATTTTACCATTGTCAGGTGCAACTCTATCTGCGGTAACGCTCAGCTTTTTATAATCACGACCCTCTATAATTTGGGCATTGGCAATCCCAAATATGGATGAGAAGGCTAAACTAGTTCCTAAAACGATACTCATTAACTCTTGTTTCATTGATAAACCTCTTTAAATATACTAAAAAATAGTGACTACATAGCTTTGCGCTGTAGTCACCCAAAATAAAAAATTGGACTGTTACCGCTCCTTCATCTATGAAGGGGAGGTGTTAAGGGCAGCTATATTACTTCTAATTGCCCCATCATACCAAGTGTTTCATGCTCTAAAATATGACAATGATACATTCTTAAACCTTTATGTGTTTGCAAAATATGCAGACGCACTGTTTCATATGGTTTAAGATTAACCGTATCTTTTAAAGCGGCAATAGGCACACTAACTTTCCCATTAAGCTCAAAATCAATTACTTTAAATTGCTCACCGTGGATATGGAAATTATGATCCATATGTGAGTTATTAAAGATAATCCACTCTTCTAATTCGCCAACTTTGCTGGTTAAATCAACACGCGCCATATCATGCTGCTTCCCATTAATAAAGAAATTCATCCCTGAACCCATCTCCATGGTTTCTGTATATTCCAATTTCTTAATTGATTTTGCGTTTGCATATTTTGGCAAGTCGCGAAGTTTGGTAGGCAGAGTAGGCACAGTGGATAGCTTTAAATTAACCTTAGCTAAATTACGCGTCGGCTCAACACCAATTGGTCCCATTTTTCCTCGATCATACGCTAAGGATTGTAAATAAACTGAACCTGTTTTTTTCGGTATGATCAAGAGCTGCGCGCGCTCTCCAGGCGTAAGCAATAAATCTGCAATTTCAACTATCTCTTCAAGCAAACCGCCATCAGTGCCGATCAAGTAAACGGTTGCATCTGCAAGTGCTAATTTTAAATAACGCCCAGAACAGGCATTCCAAACTCGAACACGCGTTGCTTGATCTAAATTAATTTGAGGCTTATACGCACCATTTATCAAAACAAACTGACCTTCACGCCCATTCATCCAATCTATCATCGTATTATCGGCAATCTGTCCTTGCTCATCGAGCTTTAAATCCGAGATTAACCAGTTTTGCTCAGGAATATGCGCCAAAGGATCTTGTTTTGCACGCACAATTAATGCGCCCGCCAATCCTCTAAATGCTTGCTCTGCAACTGTTTCATGCCCATGGGGATGATACCAATATGTCCCCGCGCAGCCCTGCGGCAAGGTAAAGGTATAAACTCTTGATTGACCTGATTTAACCTCATCTTGCGGGTTGCCATC
>BHEQ01000274.1 GCA_003864535.1 Gammaproteobacteria bacterium | reverse complement strand
CACTATTCCTATCGTAATTAACAATATGATTATGTTTATTTATTGGCACTTGTGTAGATACCTGTGCTTAACAAGAGTGACTTTGAGCTGATCTCCTGCTAATTAGATAAATATAATCTATAGAAGTTCCCTTATCCCATCTGGGTTTTATCTCTACACGAATCAAAAAGGTCTAACTCTTGTTGATACTGAGTGGTTTTTATGCGCATTAATCCGAGCATGGAATGAAATAAATTATCATGGGATAACTCAGCTGTTTGCGCTTTTTTATGCATACAATCAGAATTAATAGCATCATCTTGCTCCATAAGTTTCGACATCCATAAAATCATCGGTACGCTCGTTTGTTCTTTTGGGGCAATCGAATATGGGATTCCATGTAAGTAGATGTTATTTTCACCTAATGATTCACCGTGATCAGATACATATAATAAACCTGTATTAAGTTCTGGAAATTTTTTCAAGCTATCGATAGCTTTGGCTAAGACATAATCGGCATATACAATCGTATTATCATAAGTATTTGTGATTGACTCACGGCTACAACCTTGAATTTCCGCGGTATCACATGTTGGGTTAAATACTTTAAATTCAGCTGGATAACGTTTGTAATAGGTTGGCCCATGGCTACCTATCATATGGATTACTAAAACTGTATCTTTGGTGATATTGGCAAGATAGGTATCTAAATCATCAACTAAGACCTCATCAAAACAGGAGTTTCTATCACAAAACTCAAGGTTATTTAGCGCGACCATATCTTGAGTTGGGACACGGTTACACACGCCTTTGCAGCCATCATCATTCTCACGAAATAATATATCAACCCCTGTTTGTGTCAATAAATCTAGGAAGTTTTCAGTGTAATTAGCACTATCCGCATCATAGCTTTCGCGCGGCATATTTGAGAACATGCATGGCACTGAAATAGCAGTTGCAGTGCCGCACGAGCTTACATTTTTAAAGCTAATAACATCATGCTTTGCAAGTTCTGGATTAGTATTTTTATGATACCCATTAAGATCGAAATTCATTGACCGCGAGGTCTCTCCAATCGCTAGAATAAAAATACGCGGAGCCTTATTTTTAGGAATATCCCGCGTCGCGGCTAGATCTAAATGCATAAACTCTCGGTTAACTAAAGCTTTCTTTTGGTAATAGCGCAAAGTCCCTTGGATATAATTAGTCGGATTAATTAGTCGGACAATTTGCCGATTATTGCGCCCAAATGCCGAATACTGTTTATAGCTTACCAATGCAATAGAGAGCATGATAGCGACACAAATAACCATTCCTAGAACTCGATAACTTACTTCTCTAATTGGGCTCTTGTATTTAATTCTAGTAAGTAGCAGAACTGCGGCAGGAACAACTCCTAAGAAAAACACCCACAAAATACCGCTAAAAGTAATTAAATCAGTAGCTTCGCGCTGATTTGTTTGGATGGTATTACGGATCATATCAGAATCAATATAAACACCTAACTGAAACATCACATAATTTGTGATGCTTGAAATGATTAATAAAGGAATCAAAATTACTTTAGTAAGATACGGCCAGAGTATTAAACTTAACAAAAGATACAGGCAAGAGCCTATAAAAAATGGAATAGTGAAGATAAACAAAGCATCAGAAAAATGAGGCACAGTCGCATGTTCATAAACATAGCGCCAAAAACTTAAATTAAGTGCCATAATTATGTACATTGTGATAACTAGAATAAGCCAATGTGACTTTATTGAAAATCTAGCTGCATCATTATAACTTTTACTATTTGATTGTTTATTTGTCATTATTAGTCTAATC
>BHEQ01000273.1 GCA_003864535.1 Gammaproteobacteria bacterium | reverse complement strand
TAAATTATATGAGCTTGAAATGCAAAAACGCCGCGCCACTTCAGATGCCTTAGAAGACTCCAAGGCTGATGTCGGTTGGGGCAGCCAAATACGCTCTTATGTGCTTGATCAATCAAGAATTAAGGATTTACGTACTGGCTATGAAGTTGGCAATACCCAAGCAGTTTTAGATGGTGATTTAGACGGATTTATCGAGGCGAGTTTAAAATCTGGATATTAATTACAACAGTTCCACATCAACCATGACAATTCTTCTTGAATCTACTTCATAAACGCTAAAACGATAATTTTCAAACTCAATAAACGCGCCTTTAATTGGCATTTCGCCAAAGCGCGCGAGTAAAAATCCTGCCAGAGAATCATATTCCTCATCTTCATCCATCAAGCCATCTATATTTAAAGTTTGTTCAAGTAAATGGAGCTCACAAGCTCCTTCAACGTGCCAATGGCCTGGATTTATTTCGGTGATAGATGTAGCCTCGTCCTCATCTGGAAACTCGCCTGCAATCGCCTCAAACACATCAAGTAAAGTTAGTAATCCTTGGATTGAGCCAAACTCATCGGTTACGATTACGATCTTTCCGTGTGAATATCTAAAGGTTTCCATTATTTTTAGAACACTTGTTGATTTATGCACTAAAATCGCTTCTTTAATTGATTTCTCAATATTTATTTGCCCTGTATCCGCAAAATCTGAAATCAAATCTTTAGCACGCGCAATCCCAATAATCTCATCTAAATGCCCGCGGCACACTGGAAAATAATTGTGCGGAATATCAAGAATAAACGCTTTAATTTTCTCAGGATCATCTTCTATATTAATCCAATGCATATCATTACGCGGAGTCATTATAGAACGCACATTGCGCTCTGACAGCGTTAAAACACCACTCACCATAAAGCGCTCTTCTGCGCCAAAACTTAATGCGCCGGCCATATCATAATTACTATTTTTAGTGTCGACCGCGTCTTTAGTTGTACTTAAAGCGGCTAAAATTCTATTCGCGACCCGATCTCGCATCGGAATATGTGCATCTATATTTTGAATATTCATTCTAAATACTTGATTAAATACTTCTATCATCACGGAAAAGCCAATCGCCGCATATAAATAATTTTTAGGAATATGAAACCCAAAACCTTCGGCAATCAAACTTAAACCGATCATCAACAAGAAACTTAAACATAAAATAACAATAGTTGGATGCTTATTAACAAATACCGTAAGTGAATTTGCGGCAACTATCATAAGTGCCATAGAGATACCAACTGCAATCATCATAATAATTAAGTGATCAGCCATATGCTGTGCGGTAATTACGGCATCTAAAGAAAAAACGGCATCTAAAACTATTATTTGTGCAACAACTATCCAAAACCCGGGATGATCTGCCTTATTACTTTGATGATCTGCGCCTTCTAAACGCTCATGGAGCTCATTAGTTGCCTTCCATAACAGAAAAAAGCCACCAAATAACATGACTAAATTTTGAACTGAAAAAGGGTGCCCAATAAAAGGGTCATTAAACACAGGGTCTTTTAACTGCATTAAGATAGACATAATGCTAAGCAGGCCTAGACGCATGACTAATGCAAGGCTTAAGCCGATAACACGGGCTTTTTGTTGCTGATGCTGGGGTAATTTATTGGATAAAATAGCAATGAAAATTAAATTATCCACCCCTAACACAATCTCTAAAATTATTAGGGTAAACAAAGATATCCATGTTGCTGTAAGCGCGAAAATGGCAGGATCAAAAAAAGCTGCACTTGATGATAAAACGTTCATTATCCCTCTATGGTTAGAATTAGTTA
>BHEQ01000272.1 GCA_003864535.1 Gammaproteobacteria bacterium | reverse complement strand
TTTACCGCCGTATGCTACAAAATTACGCGCCCAATTATTTGAGTTAGATGCGATTACTTGTGAACAAATTAGTGATACTGGGGAATTTATCCTTGATATTTACACGGCGAAACGCCATCTACTTAACCTAGCGACGCAAGATGCACAATCTAAAACACTTTTATCATCTACATTGAATGATCTACACACAAAAGAAATATGGGAATAGATTTTTTAGGCGGTTAAATGCTACTATCTGATTCTATCAGTGTAAGGTTTATAGATTAAAATTTATAAGTCCAATCTAAATCGCAACAACCATTAAAGGAGTTTATATTTACAATGAATAAGTTACCATCCACAACCACTCCCATTGAAAGCGGGCTGACACCAATGGCCTGGAACGAGCCTGGTAAATCGGACAAACCTAATGATAAACCTGATCAAAATGATCCTTGGAACCGCAATAAGCGTCCTGCAAGTACTAGCGGGCCTGATTTAGACGAAATTTTTAAGAAGATAAAAGCATTATTTGGCTCAAGCAAAAATGGTAATGGCAATAGTGGTAATAGCGGTGGTTTTAGTACGCCTAAAAACTTTGGGATTCTCCCTGTTGTTGTCTTAGCTGCTGGATTATGCTTATGGCTTGCTTCAGGAATATATACTGTAGATGCGGGGAAGCGTGGTGTTGAATTAATTTTTGGTAAATATAGTGCAACAACAGAGCCTGGTTTAAACTGGCGCTTTCCAAGCCCAATTGGTGCGCATAAAGTTATTGATACTTCAAGACGGTCATCGTTAAAAATTGGTGCAATTGAGCATAATAAAACTAGTTCAAATGGTGATAATGAAAGCCAAATGCTAACTAAAGATGAAGCAATTGTCGTGGTAAGTATAGAAGTTCAGTTTCAAATAATTGATCCAGAAGCTTATTGGTTTAATGTTAATGGACCTGAAGCTACTTTAAAACAAGTTGTTGAAAGTGCGGCACGCGAACGTGTTGGGCAAACTAATTTGGATGATATTTTAACCTCGGGACGTGCGCAATTAATGGTTGAGGTTAAAGATTTATCTCAAACTGTTTTAGATTTATATAAAACAGGTCTTTTAATTACCAATGTCAATCTTGAAGATGCACAGCCGCCAAGAAAAGTCCAAGATGCATTCTCGGATGCAATTCGGGCACGTGAAGATGAACAAAGCCGCCGTAACTTAGCTGATGCTTATGATAGACAAATAGTCCTAGAAGCAGAAGGTGAGGCAGCGCGTGAGGTCAATAACGCAGAAGCTTATCGTGATCGCCTTATTGCAGAAGCAACTGGTGAAGCTGCACGTTTTAGCAAACTCTATAATGCTTATCGCCTCGCCCCTGAAATTACTAAATCGCGCCTCTATCTTGAAACAATGGAGCAAGTACTTAGTCAAACTAGCAAAATAATTATGGATCAGCAAAGCAATAATCTAATGGTTTTACCCTTAGAACAAATTCTTAAAACTCAAGCAAATAGTGCCTCGCAAAGTTCACAACAAGGGAATAATTTAAATAGTACCTTAAATTATACAAGGGCAAATCCACCTTTAATTGATGCAACTAAAACATCAACCCCTGCTGCGCAAGAAACGCGCACGCGCACACGTCAATAACGAACAGGTTGAATAAAAAATGAATAAATTACTCTCTATTTTCGCTCCTCTCATTTTAGTTATCGCATTTATTTTGTCAGGATCAGTATTTATTGTGCATGAATGGGAAACGGCGATTCGCTTTCAATTTGGGCAAATTCAAAATACTTATCAAAAGCCGGGCTTATATTTTAAGATTCCTTTAATTCAAAATATTACTACAGT
>BHEQ01000271.1 GCA_003864535.1 Gammaproteobacteria bacterium | reverse complement strand
TAAATGTTTTAAATTGCTCTTGGGCTAATTGGGTAATACTTGCAGCAGACGCGGTTGATTTATGTGCGAGCGCATATTCACGCGCAGAATCTCCAGCAACTTTACCAAATACAGAAAGCTCAGATAACGAATTTGAGCCTAAACGATTGGCACCGTGTAAACCCACAGAAGCACACTCCCCTACTGCAAATAAGCCATCTAAACGCGTTGCACAATGAATATTAGTCTCGATTCCACCCATTGTGTAATGCGCGGTTGGGCGTACAGGAATTGGTGCATAAACAGGATCAACCCCGACAAATTGTTTGGATAAGGAGCAGATAAAAGGCAGACGCTCATGTAAGTATTTTTCACCAAGATGACGTAAATCCAAATGCACAACATCACCACGTTCTGTTTTGATGGTGCGTCCTTTTTTCTGTTCATGCCAAAATGCTTGCGAAAGCCTATCACGTGGACCTAATTCCATATATTTATTTTCAGGTTTACCTACTGGTGTTTCAGGACCTAACTCATAATCTTGAAGATAACGATAGCCATCTTTATTAACTAGAATTCCGCCTTCACCACGGCAACCTTCAGTCATTAATATGCCCGAACCTGGTAATCCTGTTGGATGATATTGGACAAACTCCATATCGCGTAGCGGTACGCCATGCCGATATGCAAGCGCCATTCCATCCCCAGTAACAATCCCACCATTCGTGTTAAAGCGATAAATACGTCCCGCCCCACCAGTTGCTAGAATAATACTTGGTGCTTGCACAACTCTTGGCACACCATTTTTCATGTCATAGCATAAAATACCTTCTAAAACGCCATCTTTTTTGATCAAATCCATCACGAAATGTTCATCAAGGCGTTGAATATTAGGATATTGTAATGAGGTTTGAAAAAGAGTATGTAAAATATGAAAGCCTGATTTATCCGCTGCAAACCACGTGCGTGGGACTTTCATGCCACCAAAACGGCGCACATTAGCTTTACCTTCAGGAGTTCGTGACCATGGGCAGCCCCAATGCTCTAGTTGGATCATCTCATTTGTGGCATTTTTTACAAAATAATCAACTACATCTTGCTCACAGAGCCAATCACCACCTGAGACGGTATCATTAAAATGATATTCAAGTGAATCATCATCACGGACAACCCCAGCAGCTCCGCCTTCTGCGGCAACAGTGTGCGAGCGCATCGGATAAACTTTTGAGATAAGTGCAATTTTTAGATGCGGGGATGTGCGGGCAATTTCAATGGCTGCACGCAAACCGCCGCCACCAGCTCCAATAATCGCGACATCTGCTTGAATATGTTGCATGAATACTCCTTAATAAATAATATATAGATCAGCTTAAAGAGTGATTTTAAGCTAAATTAAGTTAATTTAAATATTATAAATAGAATACTTAACAGTATATTGATCTAAGTTATTAAACAGTGAAATTATTTAAATCCCAACTTATTGAACTTATAGGTAATATCAGTGTGAATGGTGTGCTAATAAATATTATCTTAAATATCACGTCTTTTTAATAATATCCAAGCAAAAAAAGGTGCGCCAATTAATGCCATTACAATCCCTACAGGTAATTCTGCTGGTGCTAAAACACTCCGTGCGACCGCGTCTGCTAGGACTAATAAAGTTCCGCCCGCAATAAAGCTAAGTGGGCATAAAATCTTATGATCACTTCCAAATAAGAGGCGCATACAATGCGGAATAACCAGTCCAACAAAGCCAATCGGACCACAGAAAGCTACAGTAATCCCAACTAATAAGCTTATGATAATATAAAATATTTTTAGATTTAATTTTATATTTAAGCCGCGTGATTGAGC
>BHEQ01000270.1 GCA_003864535.1 Gammaproteobacteria bacterium | reverse complement strand
TTTAGATTAGAGGGCAAAGCCATGGATACTACCCCTTACCTGCGCCTAATGGCCAAACAAGAAGCATCGGATTTATTCTTTTATCCGGGCGTTCCCGTTAACATCAAAGTAAATGGTGTATTGCACGTATTAGGTGAGCATACATTAACCAATGAAAATGTGCGTAACTTTATCTACTCTTTATTAAATGAGAAGCAAACCATAGAGTATGAGCGTGATCTTGAGTTAAATATTGCGATTAACGTAGAAGATGTCGGACGTTTTCGGGTCAATATGTTTCACCAAAGAGGTCAGCTTGGAATGGTAATCCGTTACATTAAAAGTAGAATTCCAGGAATAGAGGAATTAGGCCTACCCCTTGTATTAAAAAATTTAATCATGGAAAAAAGGGGCCTGATCCTAGTTGTTGGCGCAACAGGATCAGGCAAATCAACAACACTTGCATCCATTATTTCACATCGGGCTAAATCAAAAACAGGGCATATTTTAACGATAGAAGATCCAATAGAATTTGTGTATAAGCATAGTCTTTCTGTCATTGGGCAGCGTGAGATTGGTATTGATACGCATTCTTATGACCGTGCATTAGAGTCCGCAATGCGTGAGGCGCCTGATGTTATTCTAATCGGAGAAATTAGGACGCGTTCGGTAATGCATTCAGCCCTGCATTTCTCGATTACAGGGCATTTATGTTTAAGCACTTTGCATGCCAATAATGCGGTAACATCTCTAGAGCGCGTAATTAATTTTTTCCCAGAAGATAGCCGTGCATCTTTAATGATGGATTTATCTTTAAATCTTGTGGCGATTATTTCACAACGCCTTATTCAAGGTGTTAATGGCAAAAGTATCGTCGCGGTTGAGGTCATGCTAAATACGCCGTATATAGCCGAGCTAATTCAAAAAGGAAAATTAGATATGATCGGCGCTGCCATGGAGAATGGAGGCTCATCTGGCATGATCTCTTTTGATCAAGCGTTATATAAATTATATATAGATGAAAAAATATCCGCAGAAGAAGCCGTTTCTCAGGCAACTTCAAAAAATAATGTTGCCTTGAAGATTAAGATGGCGAGTCAAAATCAAAGTCAAAGTGACGTAAGTGCAACGCTTATGGATGATAGAGTAAGATTAAAATCTCAAAGTAATAGCCAAACACGCCCAAAATGACATCACCCATAATCATATAACTATCTCTAGCGGCTTCTATAAATTAGATTTTTCAATGCTTGCGACTTTGTTAAAAGAGCAGTTTACATAGGTAAATAAGCATTTTAACAAGATCGTATAACTCAGAAAAGGCAGCTTATAGATGTGCTCTCTAAAAAATGCCTTGAAATATATTTTATATTACAAGGCTTTTTCATTTTATACGCACCCAATTCTTTATTTTTATAGCTATAGCGATATAATAGCCTTGCTCAAGTGTTAGCCACTTGTGCGTAAAAAAAATTCCTATGCAATGATTTCCTAAGCAATAATTAAATAATGCTTTGCATTTATGATGCAAACTCAAGTGAGGTAACTTTTGTGGCTTTTAAAGTAATCGGGCAATTCCCATACACGCGCCCACGGCGGATGCGTATGAATGACTTTTCAAGACGTTTAATGCAAGAAAATTGCCTAAGCGTAAATGATTTAATCCTGCCAATGTTTGTCGTTGATGGGCAAAACAGATGCGAAGAGATAGCATCTATGCCGAATGTAAAGCGCAGATCATTAGATTTACTTATAGAGGAGGCTAAAGTTATTGCAAGTTTAGGCATACCCGCAATTGCTTTATTTCCAAATATTGACGCAAGTCTGCGCAATGCCGATGCGCAGGAGGCTTTTAATCCAAAT
>BHEQ01000269.1 GCA_003864535.1 Gammaproteobacteria bacterium | reverse complement strand
TTATGAGTGAAAAACGTTTATTAGCTGCGGTTGATTTAGGCTCTAATAGCTTCCATTTAGCAGTTATGCAAGAAGATAATGGACGCCTTTTAGTTGTGGATAAAGTCCGTGAAATGGTTCAACTCGCCTTTGGATTAGATGACGATAAAAATTTAGATCCTGATGTTTGTGCGCGTGCTTTAGAATGTTTATCCCGTTTTGGGGAACGTATAAAAGGAGTGCCTAAAGATTCTTTAAGAATTGTTGGGACAAATACGCTGCGCAATTTGAAAAATAGCCAATATTTTTTATCTGAAGCGCAAAAGTGCTTAGGTGCTCCAATTGATGTTATTTCAGGACGCGAGGAGGCCCGTTTAATTTATTTAGGCGTATCGCAAAATATTGAGTCTACTGAAAATGAATTACTCGTTATGGATATTGGTGGTGGGAGCACTGAATTTATTGTTGGCAAAGGCACGAGTGTTAGATTTGCAGAAAGCTTAGAAATGGGATGTGTTCATTTCTCAAAATTATTTTTTGCGGATGGAATTAACAAAGGTCAGATCAAAAAAGCCAAGCTCCAAGCTGAGTATGAAATACAGCCATATATTTGGCGTTTAGCTGGAAATTTTAGACAAATAACAGGCGCATCAGGATCAATCAAAACGATATTATCTTTATTATTACGTGAAGAATTTGAAACTGATTTAATCACTTTAGAGGGGATGGAAAAGCTCCTTGCTAAAATGTTAGATTTAAAAAACCCTAAAGCCATTGCCAAGTATTTTGATTTAGAGGCTGAACGCGCACAGGTAATCACAGGTGGGCTCGTTATTTTAATGCAAGCTTTTGAAAGCCTAGGCTTTGAATCTATGAAAGTTGCGGATACAGGTATGCGTGAAGGTATCGTTTTGGATTTATTGGGACGTAATGATACTGAAGATATGCGTGATCGCACTATATCGAGCCTCTTAGTGCGCTTTGCTGCAGATGAGTCGCATGCGAAACGCGTCGCCGGGACTTCTTTAATTTTAGCTGATTTAGTTAAAGATTCTTGGAATATTGGTGCTAAACCAATTAGATTTTTAAACTGGGCGGCACATCTCCATGAGATTGGGCTTGCGGTATCGCATTCACAGTATCATAGGCATGGTGCATATTTAGTTGCTAATGCTGATTTAGATGGCTTAAGCCAGCAAGATCAACAAATAATAGCGGCTATTATTCGGCATCATCGCCGCAAAATTCACCTTGAAGCTTATGAATATTTGCCGTGTTTTACCCTCTCTTTGACAATTTTACTGCGTCTATCGGTTATTTTGCATCGTAGTCGTGCAGATGGACCTCCTGGAATTATTAAAATAAGTGCAGCTAATGCCCATTTAAAGCTAATTTTTAAAGAAGGCTGGCTTGAAAATCGTAAGCTTTTAGTTGCGGATTTAAAAAATGAAGCACGCTATTTAGAGCAAGTTGATTTTGATTTAAGTTGGGAATAAATTGGAGGGACTTCTATAAAAGCTCGATTAATTAGATTTTTCAAGGTTTGCAGTTTTATTAAAAGTACAGTTTACATAGAGTTTACGTAGGTAAATGATCATCTTAATAAAATTGCGTAATGCAGAAAAAACAATCAATAGATGTGCCCATGAGTTTTAAAGCTTGACATCAACTAGTAAGTGCGCATAAAATCTCCACCCTTTGTATCCTTTAAGTTGTATTTTTTAGTCGTAACTTTTAGGTAAATCCAGTTTAGGCAAATCCGGCCTAATTTTTAATTATCACTTTAAGTATCTCATTAGGAGTTATTTTTTAATGGCAACCGTCAATCAGTTAGTCCGTTCTCCACGCTCATCCAAGCGTGAGAAAT
>BHEQ01000268.1 GCA_003864535.1 Gammaproteobacteria bacterium | reverse complement strand
TGATTGGATTAAGTTTTTGGCGCACCGACTTCTTGCGCGTACTTTGTCCTGGCATAATAAAGGTACGCGCAATATAGCGATTGCGCACCAGCCCTTCACTAAATTCAATATTAAGCGCACCCGCCATAACCCACGCACTGGTTCTTGATGTATCTGGAATCGGAATAATCACATCAATATCGTGATCTTTCCAATTAGTTTCAAGGTTTTTAGCAAGTGCGCGTCCCATAACCTGACGCGCTTTATGAATTGAGATTCCATCCATGACAGAATCTGGGCGCGCAAAATACACAAATTCAAACATGCACGGGCTGTAACTTGTTTTATCGGCACATAAAGCTGAATAAAACTCACCCGCTTCACTGATAAAAATACCCTCACCTGGCGCTAAATCCCGAGCTAATTCAAAGCCGGTACCATCTAAAGCGATTGATTCAGATGCGATCATATAATCTGTATATTCAGCATTTTTACGCGTCCCAAAGCAAATTGGACGAATAGCATTTGGGTCACGAAAGGCAACAAGACCATGTCCTGCAATTAATAAAACTACAGCGTAAGCGCCTTTAACACGTTGATGCACACCTTTGATTGCCGCAAAAATAAGCATCGGTGAGATTGCTTGTTTTAAAACTTGAGTTTGCTTGTAAAGCTCATCTGCAAACACATTTAAGAGAATTTCTGAATCTGATAAAGTATTTAAATGCCTAGAGTTTTGATTAATAAGCTCTTGCTTTAAAAGATCAGCGTTAGTTATATTGCCATTATGTGCAAGCGTTAAGCCAAATGGGAAATTAACATAAAAAGGCTGGGCTTCAGCACAGCTTGATGAACCTGCGGTTGGGTAGCGCACATGTCCTATACCAATATTGCCTTGCAAGCGTCGCATATGGCGTGTGCGGATAACATCGCTTACCAAGCCATTATCTTTTCTTAAAAAGAACTGTCCATTTTGCATGGTGACAATTCCTGCCGCATCTTGACCGCGGTGCTGAAGTAAGTTTAAGCCATCAAATAAATCTTGATTAACCGCTCTATTTGCAACTATTCCTAAAATTCCACACATTAATAATATCTCTCAATATAAAATTTAATAAACTTTGGGAGTATCTAAACTTAAAAGCTAAATCTAAATGCTATTTTAACTCTTTCGCTAATTATTCTGGATTATTATTTCTATTGATTGATAAGTCCAGATTCAGGAATGTTTGGTTGTTCTGAGGTTTGAGCTGCTGGCACTATTTTCGGTAAAACATCCATTAAAGCCGGAGATTGCAACGACTCAAGCAAACCTTTACTATCCATACTTTCTAAGAAGGATTTTGGAATAAAACTTGCAAGCATTTTTGAGGCGCTGACCACATATGGTGAGAATTTAGATTCACCCGTTAACAGATCAACAACAAGTGGCGCAATCCGTGCTTTAAAGCCACCGTCAGCGACCCATGTTTTCGCATCATTACTAATTTTAAGGCTAAAAGCCTCATCACCTAGCGGTGTTTTCATAATAATTAATGTCGCAAGCCCAACGATCACCATCCCACGTAAAAACCCAAAGACTAAGCCTAATAAACGATCTAAAAAAGATATTTTCAAAAAGCGCAATAATAATGTAATAGCTATATTAAGGCAGCCGCCGGCAAATAATACGGCTAAGAAGGTTAGCCCAAAAGCTAGCAGCGATCTAAATGGATCATCGAGTTGATGTTTAAGCATTTCTGATATTTCTGGCGCATATTGTGCCGAGATGTAAAAAGCACTCGTCCAAATAAATAACGATATAAACTCCGTAACCATACCTCTAAAAAAAGCGATAACTGTTGATAATCCAACAATAGTTAGAATAATAGTAT
>BHEQ01000267.1 GCA_003864535.1 Gammaproteobacteria bacterium | reverse complement strand
TTTATGCCGATCCTAAGATTTTATTAGCCGATGAGATTTTATCGGTAGGGGATAAAGAATTTAAGAATAAGTGCCTAAATAAAATTAAACTCATGCAAAAAGAGGGAATGACGCTTATTTTAGTAACGCATAATCCTAAGCAAGCAAAAGAGTTTTGTAAGTATTATATGCAAATGGACAAAGGTCGCGTTATTGCTCAAGGAGAGTATTGAATCTGAATGTTTTAGATATTAGAGGGCATTTATTAATATTAAATTTCAAAATGATATGATTTAAGTTAAGTGTGACTTCTATAAATTAGATTTTTCAAGGCTTGCGATATTATTAAAAGCACACATAGATGTGCCCTTAATGCCATTCTCTTTCTTTTAATATTTAGTTTTAGTTGGAAAAGGTGTGCCTACTTTCCAATTTCTTGATATTTTTTGCGCTTCTTCGAGTTGTTTAGGAGTGAGATTAGGCTTAATTTGAGCTATATTTTTTTTTGTTAACTCATCAGATTTGGCGGCTGCGAGATCATATAAAGCGTATGCAAGCACTTTATTTTTAGATATAACTTCACCATGGGCATAATGTAAGCCTAGATTATATTGTGCGCCTGCATCACCTTGATTTGCCGCTAAGCTGTACAATTTAAAGGCTTCTTGTGGATTTTTAGATACACCATAACCATTGGCGTACATTGAAGCTAAGTTGTTTTGTGCAGGTGCAACGCTTTGATTTGCTGCCAAAGTGTACCATTTAAAGGCTTCTTTTGGATTTTTAGGCACACCATCACCAAATTCATACATTACGCCTAAATTATATTGTGCGTCTGCTCGACCCTGATTTGCTGCTAAAGTAAGCCATTTAAGGGCTTCTCGTGAATTTTTAGGTACGCCATTACCATTGAGATATATTAAGCCTAAAAAAGATTGCGCAGTTGCATCACCTTGATCAGCATTTTTTTTGAATTTTATTAGAGTAGTCGCACGGTCTTTATTTTTATTGGCTGCTGCACCTCTATCAACATCGGTACAAGCGATATTTAAAGCGAATACAATGACCATGCTTATTAATATTTTTTTCATGTTATTTCTCTTGATTTTCAGTTTAAAGGTAGTTAATTATTGTAAAGTATGTTTGGATAGTTACAAAGGATTAATTATTCCTCAAGCAGAGTTTTTTAAGCGTTTCAGGTTAAAGCCACAAATATGTAGAACCCAGAAATATACAAGGACTGCGCCTAAAATAATCCCAAATAAGGCACTTAAACGTAACATAAACACTTGCTTTATCCAAAAATCACCCAGCTGCTGTGCTCCATATAAAATGCAAATTAAAGCAAAGTTAGCAGGGATTATTGCTAAAAATTGGCGCTTAAATAAATTATTTATCTTATATATATTTTGGTGATATAAACCTAACACGAGTAGAAGTGCGTTAACCCATGCGGCAATTGCAGAAGAAAGTGCAAGCCCTGCGTGGGCAAAATAATTTACTAAAATAAATTGCAGAAAAATATTTACACCAATGGCAATTAAACCAAATTTAACTGGAGTTTTAGTATCTTGCCGAGAGTAATATACAGGTGCTAAGACGCGAATCATAAAATAAGCGGTCACGCCTATAGAAAATGCAATCAAGCTATTTGTGCTCATTTGGACATCAAATAACGTGAATTTGCCGCGCATAAATAATACGGCAAGGAGCGGTTTTGAGAGCATCATTAGTCCAATAGATGCTGGAATTCCAATAATAAATGCAAGGGATAAACCCCAATTGACTGTCTCTTCAAATGCTTTTTTATCTGTTAAAACATGTAATTTTGATAATTTTGGCAGCAATACCGTACCCATTGCCACCGCAACTGAGCCTAAAACAAATTCGGTAAG
>BHEQ01000266.1 GCA_003864535.1 Gammaproteobacteria bacterium | reverse complement strand
AAATCCAGTTTAGGCAAATCCGGCCTAATTTTTAATTATCACTTTAAGTATCTCATTAGGAGTTATTTTTTAATGGCAACCGTCAATCAGTTAGTCCGTTCTCCACGCTCATCCAAGCGTGAGAAATCAGATGTACCCGCACTCGAAAGCTGCCCACAGCGTCGCGGTGTTTGTACTCGTGTGTATACTACAACCCCAAAAAAACCAAACTCAGCTTTACGTAAAGTATGCCGTGTGCGCTTAACGAATGGGTTTGAAGTATCAAGCTATATTGGTGGAGAAGGGCATAACCTTCAAGAACATAGCGTCGTGTTAATTCGTGGCGGTCGTGTAAAAGATCTACCTGGTGTGCGTTATCATACCGTTCGTGGTGCGCTAGATGCACAAGGTGTTTCAAAACGCCGTCAAGCACGTTCAAAATATGGTGCTAAAAAACCTAAAGCGTAATTTTTATTAAATTATTATTTAATTTAAGTTAAGCCTTAAGCAATACCTTATTTACAATATTATTAATATATTGAAAAATTAATATATTAAAAAACATATCATAAAAACATCTTAAAAAATAATGTTATTTACATTGGATTTAGTATTTATTGAGAGTAGCTCATGTCAAGAAGAAGAGAAGTCCCCAAGCGTCAAATTTTACCTGATCCAGTTTATGGAAGTCAGTTGCTTGCTAAGTTTATGAACATGGTCATGGTTTCTGGAAAGAAATCGGTTGCTGAAGCCATTCTTTATGGTGCATTGGATAGCATCAAAGAGAAAGGTCACGAAGATCCCATGAAGGTTCTAGAGCAAGCATTAGATAATGTGCGCCCGATGGTTGAGGTTAAATCTCGCCGTGTTGGTGGTGCAACTTATCAAGTTCCTATCGAAGTTCGTACAATTCGCCGTGATACTTTAGCAATGCGTTGGTTAATCGACTCAGCGCGGAAGCGTTCTGAAAAATCAATGGCGCGCCGTATGTCAGGCGAGTTACTTGATGCATTTGAAAGTCGCGGTAATGCAGTTAAAAAGCGTGAAGATACCCATCGTATGGCTGAAGCAAATAAAGCTTTTGCCCATTTCCGCTGGTAATATCATTACGCAATAATCTGTTAAGATTTTGGGCAATGTGCGGCAGCTTAACTAAGCTAGCCGCATTTTGTTTATAAATTTGTTAGATTAATATTGAATGATCATTAAATAATTAAATGTTTGATTATTCGCATATCTCATAAGCCTTAATTAGGCTATCAACAAAAGGAATTACATCGTGGCTCGTACTATGCCCATTGAAAGATATCGTAATATTGGCGTTAGCGCTCATATTGATGCAGGTAAAACAACAACTTCAGAACGTATTTTATTCTACACTGGTAAAAGCCATAAAATTGGTGAAGTTCATGAAGGCGCAGCCACAATGGACTGGATGGTGCAAGAGCAAGAACGTGGAATTACGATCACCTCTGCAGCGACAACATGTGCATGGTCGGGTATGAAAAACCAATTCGCTGAGCATCGTATCAATCTTATTGACACTCCAGGACATGTTGATTTCACTATTGAAGTTGAGCGTTCTATGCGTGTTCTTGATGGTGCTTGCATGGTTTATTGTGCTGTTGGTGGTGTGCAACCTCAATCTGAAACAGTCTGGCGTCAAGCTAATAAATATGGTGTACCACGTTTAGCATTTGTTAATAAAATGGATCGTACTGGTGCAAACTTTCTACGCGTTTTAGATCAAATGCGTGATCGCTTACGGGCTAATCCTGTTGTAATTCAACTTCCTATCGGTGCTGAAGATAAGTTTGAAGGCGTAGTTGATCTAGTTAGTATGCGTGCTATTTATTGGGATGAAGAATCCAAAGGCATGAAATTTGAAGAGCGCGATATCCCTGCAGAAATGCAAGCTGATTGCGAGACTTATCGTGAGAAATTAGTTGAAGCTGCGGCAGAAGCTACTGACGAGATGATGGA
>BHEQ01000265.1 GCA_003864535.1 Gammaproteobacteria bacterium | reverse complement strand
GCGCCGCCTAAATAGCTACCGCAGATTTGTCCGCCTAATAATTTTCTGCTTGATTTTGCGTAAATCAATTTAACCCACATATCTGTTTGTGGTTGCACATAATCGGTATGATTTTTATCTTGAATAAAGACTGTGGAGAAATCAATATTTGCTTGAATAGCTTCAGCCTCGGTTATTCCAGTGCGTCCAGCTTCCTTATCAAAGACACGAATGCCGCATGAGCCTAATGTACCAATAAATGCTTTAGGCTTGCCCGCCATCGTCTCGCCAACTAAGCGCCCTAATTTATTGGCACTTGTCGCTAAAGGAATATATACATTCCCTAAAATGCGATGCGGCACAGTTGCGCAATCGCCTGCTGCAAAAATATCTGCATGATTGGTTTGAGCGTAATCATCAATAATCACCGCGCCCAAGCTGTTTAACTTAATATCGGTGCTTTTTAAAAATTCGGTATTAGGTTTAAAACCTGTCGCAATAATGACTAAATCTGCAGGATAAGATTTTTTATTGGTGATGACATTACAACGACTTGTTGGCGTGATTTTATCACTCTCATTACCTTGATTTTCTTGGAGATCATAGTTTAAATCAAGGTTCTCAATTTCTAAAACGGTTTCTGATAATTGTAAATTAATGCCAGCATTTATCAGTTCTAACTCTAATAATTGGGTGATTTGAGGATCAAATGTTTTTTCCAAAATACGCGCGGAAAACTCAATTAAAGTCACGTTTTTATGTTGCGCTTTAAATGCCTCAGCAGCCTCAACGCCTATGTAACCGCCACCAACAATCACCACGTTTTTAACGTTTGGAAGCTGCGCTAAAATTGCGATTCCATCAGCTTTTGAATGCATATGATAAACATATTGAGGCTTGATTTCATTTGCATGATTAAGCCGCGGTTGCATGAGCTGTTCCAAGCCTTTAATCGGCGGTTTAACTGGTGATGCACCTGTGGCTAGCAGCAATTTATCATATTTAAAAAAAAGTATTTCAGCTGGATCAAGTTCTTGTGTATTGCTTGATTGTGAGCGGCGTGCTGTTACTGTTTTCGTGTGTGGATTAAGTTCAATCACTTCATGGAAAATACGAATATCAACGCCACTTTTAATAAAATCTGCCAATGGACGCGCGGTCATGATCTCAATATCTTGAAACTCGCCGCTAATATAATACGGCAAGCCACATGATCCAAATGAAACAACGTCAGATTTTTCAAGAATAATCACACTTGCAGTTTTATCTATTTTCAAAATGCGCACCGCTGCGGATAATCCAGCAGCATTTGCGCCAATAATTAAGTAATTCATCAAATATCCTTTTTTTACTTTTTATTTCTTACTTTTTAACTAAATTACAGGTAAAGAAACCAAGCTTAACCCCACCCAGCCTCCCCTTTACAAGGGAGGAGCTTTAAAAGTCCCCCTGCGAAGGGGGATTTAGGGGGAATTTATTTCTTGGTTTTTAACTAAATTACAGATAAAGAAACCAAGCTTAACCCCACCCAGCCTCCCCTTTACAAGGGAGGAGCTTTAAAAGTCCCCTGCGAAGGGGGATTTAGGGGGGATTTATTTCTTGGTTTTTATTAATCAGCTCTCGTCATCATTTTCAAGCATGGTATTTGGATCATTGAACTGCGCAACGTTCAGCGATCCCATTTCTCGATCAGTAATAACCGCGCAAGTTAGTGTTCCTGATACATTTGCTAAAGTTCTTGCCATATCAATAATTGGATCAATCGCAAGCACCATGCCGATAAGTACAAAATGCTCCGCCATTCCCATTCCAGATAAGGCAATAGTTGCCGCAACTGTTGCTGTGCCTGGAATACCAGCTATTCCAATTGAGCCTATCACAACTACAATTAGCATCATGATATAAAACTGTAAATTCATTTCAATTCCGACCATATTGGCAACCATGACGACTATCATGGCAGGGAAAAATCCTGCACAACCATTCATACCAATCGTACTTCCAAG
>BHEQ01000264.1 GCA_003864535.1 Gammaproteobacteria bacterium | reverse complement strand
TCACGTAAGTCATTAATTTAATTAGACCACTATATTAAAAATTGCTATTAATAGATGTGCCCATATATTGCAATCATGATTTTTACATATAAGTCAGGTGGCTAAACGTGATTTACCCAACCCCTCAGAAAGATAGGCTTCTTTAAAGGTTTTCCCTCTCAACCTCCCATTATCAAGAGGAGGAGCAAGTCCCCCTTGCTAAGGGTGATTAAGGGGGGTAATTAAAATGGGGCTTTTTTAGCAGATTATTTTATAATAACCGCTTAAAGTTTATAAAAAAGCGCAAAATGTATGTCAGACAAAGTAAAACTATTAATGAACCCTAAATATTGGGGTATTGCAATTGCGTTAGGCTTGGGCTATTTACTTTCTTTTATTCCATTTAAGATATTAAGAGGAATCGGCTCATTTATTGGTTATCTAGGTTTTTATATTGCCAAAAAACGCCGCCATATTGTTATTTGCAATCTAAAAGCGTGCTTTCCAAAATTAAGTGAGCAAGAAATTACAAGCTTAGCTAAAGCCAATTTTAAAGAAATGGGTATTGCATTTTTTGAGATCGCATTAGCGTGGTGGTGGAGTGATGAAAAACTCCTACCGCTCATACGTTATGAGGGTCTTGAGCATTTAGCCGCAGCGAATGCAAATTCCAAAGGAACTATTTTAGTTACCGCACATGCTTGTTGTTTGGAGCTAAGTGCTCGTGCTGTTTCATTAAAAACACCACTAACAGGTATGTATCGGCCCCATAAAAATGCTTTTTTCGAGCAATGGCAATATGCATTAAGGGAGAGATTATCTCAACATCCGCCTATTTCGCGCGAGGAGGTACGTAAAACATTACGAATTTTAAAGCGTGGCGATATGATTTGGTATGCGCCTGATCAAAATTATGGCGGCTCAGAACATGTTTTTGTTCCTTTTTTTGGTATTGATGCATTAACGATTACCGCGACATCAAAATTAGCAAAAGTTACAAAGGCCCAAGTTTTACCATATTATATTTTTAAGAAAGTTGATGAAAATAAAAATCCTTATTATTTAATTAGAATTTATCCTATTTTAGATAATTTTCCAAGTGAGGATGTACGTGCAGATACGCTGCGGATTAATTCTATGATTGAGAGTTGGATTAGCGAACGCCCAGAGCAATATTTATGGGCGCACAGGCGCTTTAAGTCGCGTCCAGAAGGGGAAGCATCTATTTATTGATTCTAAATAGTGTTTCAAATTATAGTTGTTTCTGTTTTATTTAACTCTAGGCCATTATTTTAATCTTGACAATATGTACAAACTCATTAAAATACTCCCCTTAAGCCGAAGTGGCGGAATGGTAGACGCAGCGGATTCAAAATCCGCCGATAGTAATATCGTGAGAGTTCGAGTCTCTCCTTCGGCACCAAACGATAACGCAAAAGCCCCAGCAGTGGGGCTTTTTGATGTTTAAAATCTGAATTGTCGTGGTTTTTGTCGTGATTACTGTCGGAGCAGTGCAAAAATATAAAAGAGTAAGCAGCTTATCGCTCGCGCCGTCACCTCACCCACCGCCAAATCGAACTAGAAACGCCATTATAAAAGGGCATGCAATATAGCACTAAGAATACTAAGGCAGGATAGCAATAACGGGCGTTAAGCTCTATGAAATGGATGTGCCTACTACCCCTAGTTGTATTACGCTAACCAAAAATTATGAACACTCAAAAAAACTTTACTATGCTACTTTTTCGTTCCATTGCTTCCCAAAACCATAGATGAGCTTTTTTACACAAACGTAGTCACTCCCCAATTAGATCTTAACACTAGTTTTCGTTCCGTTGGCGATCAGACCCCGTCTCAAAAGTTAATGAACTGACTCTACATTGTTCTCTCAACCTTAAGAGTTTAACTTCTCAATAACCAAAGGTAAAAATGATATTTTTACGTTGCTCTTTCTCTAATAATTTCAAAAAGTGGCGGAATTTTACCTGCTTTGGTGATTCGATCATAAATAAAGTCCCAAAAAGAGATT
>BHEQ01000263.1 GCA_003864535.1 Gammaproteobacteria bacterium | reverse complement strand
TAAACCTTTGCGTAATTCTGTAAGGGTAAAAACCCTCCAGTAATGCTTGAGTGCAGAAAATATTGATGTTGATGCAGCTTTTTTCATAATGTCCTAGCCCTTTTTATGAATACCAAGGGCCGAAGCCTGTGAGATGAAAGATAATAACCACAAATACCCAAAGGATTGTCAGTGGAATGAAGATTTTCCAACCCAAACGCATAAGATGATCATAGCGATAACGTGGGAAGGTAGCGCGAAACCAGATATAAGAAAATAAGAAAAATGCCATTTTAACTAACATCCAACCGATGCCATCTGTTGCTAAAATTGGGATATTACTTAAATATGGAATACCCGCAAAAGGTGAAAGCCAGCCACCTAAGAACATTATAGATGCTAATGCTGATACTAAAATCATATTGGCGTATTCTGCTAAAAAGAAACACGCAAATCCAGTTCCTGAGTATTCAATATGAAAGCCTGCGACAATTTCAGACTCACCTTCAACCACATCAAACGGAGCGCGGTTTGTTTCAGCAACGCCTGCGATAAAATACACAACTGCCATTGGCAACAGTGGAATCCAATACCAGCTGATAAAGCCTAATCCTGCTTGTGCTTTGACAATCTCACTTAAGTTTAAAGAGCCTGCGCTCATCATCACTGTAATAAGTGCAAAACCCATTGCTAATTCATAAGAGATAACTTGTGCACCGCTTCGTAATGCGGAAAGTAAGGCATATTTTGAGTTAGAGGCCCAGCCTGCGATAATCACCCCGTAAGTACCTAAAGAGGTCATTGCAAGAATATATAAAATACCCGCATCAACATTTGCCCCAACCAAACCATCCCCAAAAGGAATTACCGCCCATGCGCCAAACGCTGTAATCACGATCACAATCGGGGCTACAACAAATAAAAATTTATTACCAGAAGCTGGGATTAGCCATTCTTTAAATACCATTTTGATTAAATCTGCAAATGGTTGCAGCAGACCATAATATCCAACTCGGTTAGGTCCAAAACGTAAATGCATATACGCTAGAATTTTTCGTTCTGCAAAAGTCATATAGGCAACCCCGACAACTACAGGGAGGATTACCGCGAGGGTTTTTAATAAAGCCCAGACTAGTGGATAAGTTAAAATTGCAATTACTGTATCCATTTTATTCTCCTACACTTGCGGTTAAGTTAGCCATAAATAGCACACTTTCTTTAAATCCTTGCGGGATCCTAATGCAATTTTCTGCCATTTTTGGGGTGATCCGTAATGGTAGAGCTCCATTTGCATCTAAATTAAGTTTTATAGCTGTGTCTGGATGCACCGTTAGCTTTAAAATTTTTGCTAAAGGAGTTGCTTGCAAAGATTTAGAACGCCTTACGTAGGCATCAGTTTGATAAATCCCCTGATATGCAAGCCATGCCGTTTTATCAAGCTCCATTGGGATTGATTTTGCCTCGCTGTTGGTAAAGTTTGAGACCTCTCCAAGATCATCACATAAACTTAGCCATTCATCTAAAATATCATCTGAATTTAAATACTCAAATCCAGCTAATTCAAATTGATTGCCAAGAACTCTTAATACTTTCCATAAAGGGCGCGCCTGTCCTTGTGGAGCGGCTGCGCCTGAAACTGACTGACAGCGTCCTTCTAAATTTATCAAAGATCCAGCTGTTTCTCCCCAAGTGGCAGTTGGTAAAATAACTGTTGCGTAAGATTTAAGCGTCTCACTTGCAAATGGCGTTAAAGCTATCACAGCTTGTGCATTACTTAAGGAATCTAGTGCTTGCGCTCCTAAAATACTATCAAACTCTAAATCTAAAGCACCAACTAGAATATAAGCTTGCAAAGGAGTTTTGAGCATCTCATACGCGTTTAAGCCGATAACAGTTGCTGCCTTGCCGCTTGCAATGCGATGCGGTAGCGCACCTGTTAAATAGCCGCCTGCGCCATTGCCACCTTTTGCAATTATGCCAAAGGAGCTGCTTGATAAACTTGCGATAGCCTCAGTTAAGGCGCGTAAAGTTGCAAACTGTGGATGTGATATTGCCTCAGCACCTAATACAAGCCATGTTTTAGGATTATCAGTTAAGTTTTGCGCAATACCTGTGGC
>BHEQ01000262.1 GCA_003864535.1 Gammaproteobacteria bacterium | reverse complement strand
ATCTTATCTTAAAATATTTGAAATATTTTAAGAATTTGCAATGCCTATGGTATTTGAAATACCTAGGGTATTTGAAATACCTCAGATCTAAGCTAATGATTATACTCACGCTTATGCTAACGTTAAGCTTAGTTAATATCACTCAAGCACAGGCATGTGAGCGCATCGTATCTTTATCACCAAGCACTACAGATAGCTTAGATGCATTAGGTTTAGGTGATAAAATAGTGGGTTTTACTCGATATTGCCAGTTAGAGCATCCAAATAAATCAATAAAAGCACCGCAGGTAATAGGAGGATTTACCGACTTAAGTTTGGAGACTGTTTTTTTAACACGCCCAAGCATTATTTTTGGAGGTAATAGCGCAAATAATACGGCGCTTGAAAATCTCGGGTTTAAGGTTGTCGTGCATCCACAGCAAAGCTTGCAAGATATAGAAGATGGGGTAAGAATAATTGCAACAGCTTGTAATATTAAAGAAAAAGGTGAGCAAGTAATTGAAAAATATCGCGCAAGCTTAGCAGAGCTTAAACCTGCACAAGATTCAAATATGCGTGTATTAATTTTATATGGGTATGAAGAGACCAATGGTAATCTTTCAAGTATGTATGGCGCAGGCGTAAGCTATCATGCGGATATTTTAAAATTATTAGGTTTGAAAAATGCGTATACAGGATCATTATCCGCGCCTATTTTATCCCAAGAATCAATTTTAGCAATCAATCCTGATATTATTTTTGTGCTTAGTAGCGAGCCACAAGCAGCCTCAGTCGCGATAGATAAATTTAAAGCCGCATTTAAATTAAATGAAGCTGATCCTAAAATGCGAGATCCATTTTTATTGGTTGCTTATAAAGTTGAGCCACAGTGGCAGATGCTGATGCAAGTTAATGCGCTTAAAAATAATAAAGTATATGAAATTGTTGGGCGCGATAGTGTTATGCCAAGTATTCGTCTTGTTTATTTAGCGAAGCTAATGGCGCAGCTGATCGCTAATTAACTTAATAGCGTTGGGGGTGAGGCTTCTTTAGCTGCTGAGTAATTAAGAATTTATTAAGCATAAATTAAGAATAAATCATGACAAATATCTAAAAAAATTAATTATGCAGTGACTATAATGTGGAGTTAATTTTAAAAGGATTTAGATATATGCAAACTTTTTTTATCTCACCAATGGGATATTTTAGTGGTGTTACCACAATCTCACTTGGAATTGTTACAGCTCTTGAGCAATCAGGGCTTAAAGTAGGCTTTGTTAAACCTATCGCGCAGTCTTATCCTGAAGGTAAAGTTGGGCGCTCAAATCACTTTGCACGAGCTTTATATCAACGGAATATCCCTAAATCACTTTCTTCACAACGCCTTGAGATACTTATTGGGCAGGGTGAATATGACCTGATCATGGAAGAGGTGATGCAGCGTTATCAAGAAGCAGCGCAAGATGTTGATGTGATGGTGGTTGAAGGCTTAGTTCCTGAAGAGAAAAATCCATTTGCTGCTGATTTAAATGAAAAAATGGCGCGTAATCTTCAAGCTGGAGTTATTTTAGTTAGCAATTATAATCAGCAAGAACCATCACAATTAGCTGAACAAATTGATATGAATGTTCAAGTATTTGCGCGTTCAGGCATTTGGTTTGCAGGTTATGTCTTAAATAGAATTGAAGGCGAATTTGAAGCGGATGTGCTTGGGAAAAATATTTCCGATGCGTGCAAAACAGTCGATGGGAAAAATTTATCTCTGTTAGGTGCAATTCCAAATTCAGCCATATTACTTGCACCAAGAACGAGCGATATTGCCACTTTTTTAAATGCTAAGATTTTGCACACCGGGCAAATAAATTCTCGGCGTGTTCTTAATAAAACGGTTATTGGGCGCTCTGTATTGCATATTTTGGGACTGTTAAAACCAGGTTCTTTAATAATTACCTCAGGCGATCGCGAAGATATCGTTATGGCGGTAGCACTAACGGCACTTAGCGGCGTACCTTTGGCTGGAGTTTTATTTACCAGTGGAAGTATCCCGGATGAGCGCATGATTGAATTATGCCGCCCCGCGTTAAGTACTGGTTTGCCTATAATAGTCACCGATATGAACTCGTATGATACCGCTA
>BHEQ01000261.1 GCA_003864535.1 Gammaproteobacteria bacterium | reverse complement strand
AGATTCGCTTAAGTAATTTTCTACTTTGGCAAATTGCCTATGCTGAATTATATTTCACCGATGTTTTATGGCCTGACTTTAGCGAAGATGATTTTAATGTAGCTCTGGCACAATTTAGCTTAAGAAAACGGCGTTATGGTGGTTTATAGGATGGATTTTTTTATGCTACAATCTTAAAGTTAAGTTATATTTTAATCCAAAAAGGTAAAATACTATGAGTCTTGAGCTAGATGATATTGCAATTAATAGTATTGTAAAACATCAACTAACATCAATAAATTCTGAAAAACATAAAAAGGCAACGCTTAAGTCGTTTACTTATATTGATTTATTTGCTGGAATTGGTGGCTTTCATTGTGCTGCAAGTATGCTTGGTGGGCATTGTGTCTTTGCAAGTGAAATAGATAATGAGGCACGCAGGGCTTATACAGAAAACTATGGTATAAGCCCAGCAGGGGATATTACACAAATAAACGCTAATGAAATTCCTGATCATGATATTTTATTTGCAGGATTTCCATGTCAGCCATTTAGTATTATTGGTAATCGTCTTGGTTTTGATGATATTAGAGGAACATTATTTTTTGATATTGCACGAATCTTAGAAGAAAAATCACCGCCGATGTTCGTTTTAGAAAATGTTAAACAATTAAGCACACACAATAAAGGGCACACACTTGCGGCTATTTTAGAAAAATTAGCTCTTTTAGGATATAAAGTTTATTGGAAAGTACTCAATGCACTTGATTATGGTGTTCCCCAAAAAAGAGAGCGCACAATTATCGTGGGTTTTAAAGATCACTCTATAAACTTTATCTTTCCAGAAAAACAAAATAAAGAATCTTTAGAATCTATTTTAGAGCAAGGCGCTAATGTAGATAAAAAACATTTCGCAAGTGCAATGATTGTAGCTAAACGACTTGAATCTCATAAAAGTAAGTTTGCTTTAGCAATATGGCATGAGAATAAAAGTGGTAATATTTCAAGTTATCCATATTCATGCGCTTTAAGAGCTGGCGCATCTTATAACTATTTATTAGTTAATGGTATCAGAAGATTCACCTCTAGAGAGCTTTTAAGGCTTCAAGGCTTTCCTGATAGCTTCAAAATAGTTTGTAATGATGGTCAAACACGTAAGCAGGCAGGTAATGCCGTCCCCGTCACTATGATAAAAGCAGTTATTAAAGAGGTATTAAATGGAGCGTCCAAAGCTAAGAGACAATAAAGCGCGTAAAACATATGAGCTTTACCCTCTAGGTGCTATTCCAGAAAGTATAATTCAAACAATTGGCAAATTGATGACTTATAATTTTGCTATTGGAAAGCATGATATTGATGGAGAAGATTGGGGTGATATTTTTGCTAATGCTATTGATGGAGTACACCTAAATAGCCCAATTGGATTGGCTGATGTTATTTTAGATAGTATGGCTTGGTCTGTTAAGTCAGTTAAAAATGGTAAACCACATTCTGTAAAAAGTGTTCGCGTAATTTCTGGGAGATGCTCTCCTGACTATTCATATGGAATAAATAATCCTCATGATGATATTGAAAAAACAGGAAGGGCAGTTTTAGGAATCTGGAATGAAAGAATTAATATTGCTAAGGATAAATTTGAACCTTTGCGATCAACTCTTTTGATACGCAATCCAGATACACTTGAATTCACACTTTTTGAGCATGAATTACAAAGATTTAATACAAATGATTATGTATGGAGTTCTAATAAAAATGGTAATTTAGAAGGGCGAGAGAGAAATACAAATGCACATAAATTCACATGGCAGCCGCATGGCTCACAATTTACTATACTTTACGATATTCCATTATCAGCAAAGAGATTTAAGATTAAGCGCCCGCCTATATTAGATTTTAATGAAACAATGAGCCAAATTGGTTTTGATGATAGCTGGGTCACAATTTTATAAATATGAATGACACGACAATAATATTATTATAAAAATAATCAAGATTTTTAATCTAATCTAAATAAATTGTAACTGCTCAGCAGCATTAACATATTTATTTTTATATACTACATCTTGAATATTAAATAATGACAACTTTAAGTCAACCAGTTAAAGAATTCTCACTCCTATCACATGATTATTAGGCAGTGGCTTATCGACT
>BHEQ01000260.1 GCA_003864535.1 Gammaproteobacteria bacterium | reverse complement strand
TCGAGTAATAAAATCTTCATCGGTTGTAAGGCTGCCATTAATAAAGATACCGCTTGCCGCTGTCCACCTGATAATAAACCCATCCGATCTGTAAGACGATTTTCCAAGCCTAGACCTAAGCGTGCCAACTGATCTTTAAATACTTGGCGCTGCTTACTGCCTGCTATCGCCAAGCCTAAGCCGCGATTTTTACCGCGTGCATTGGCAAGAGCCATATTCTCTTCAATCGATAAATCAGCACAAGTACCAGCTAATGGATCTTGAAAAACGCGCGCAACTAATTGGGCGCGTTTATGTGGTGCTAATGCGGTAACATCTTTATTATTAATTAAAATATTACCCGAACTTGCGCTTGCCTCACCTGAGATAATATTAAGTAAAGTTGATTTT
Source organism: Gammaproteobacteria bacterium (assembly GCA_003864535.1). Classification (GTDB taxonomy): domain Bacteria; phylum Pseudomonadota; class Gammaproteobacteria; order Cardiobacteriales; family Wohlfahrtiimonadaceae; genus BHEQ01. The sequence continues at coordinate 1,759 of BHEQ01000260.1, read as the reverse complement.
CCAGCCCCGTTTGAGCCGATCACCGTTAAAAACTCACCTGCATTAATATTAAAATCAATCCCTCTAATTACATGATTTTCAAGAACGGTCGCTTCATTAAAAATGACATGGATGTTATTTAATTGGATCATTTTTGCACCCCACGCTTTGTTTTCTTGAATTTCTGACGGATAACAGGCAGAACAAGTGCGAATCCTACTAGAACAGCAGTAACTAAATTTAAATCAGATGCTTGTAAGCCGATAAAGTCAGCCTCTAAAGCAAGAGCTATCATAAGACGATAAATAATCGAGCCAAAGATACAAGCGAAAATAGACCATAAAATTGAGCGGGTAGGGAAGAGCGTTTCTCCTGCAATAACCGCGGCTAATCCGATTACTATTGTGCCAACACCTGTAGTGACATCTGAAAATCCTTCTGATTGGGCAAATAAACTCCCCGCCAGCGCAACTAGTGCATTAGATATTCCCATGCCAAGCCCGATCATCAAGATTGTGTTAATGCCATTTGCACGGCTCATGCGTGTGTTTTTACCGGTAGCACGCATTGCCAGCCCAATTTCTGAATTTAGAAAACGAATGATAATGAAACATAAAATCAAAATCATAACGCTTAAGCCAATCGGGAGTAAAATATAGCTCGGAATACTGTAAGATCCTAAGCTTATACCATTGTCTAGTGGAGTGAAGATTGTTTTGCGACTAAGTAAGGAAATATTAGGTCCACCCATAATCCGTATATTAATCGAATACAGTGCAATCATCGTTAAAATACTGGCGAGCAGATTCAATATATTTAATTTTAAATTAAGCCAAGCGGTTAAAATTCCTGCAATAAAGCCACTGATAACCGCTGCACCCATCGCGATAAAAGGATTAACCCCTGCAACTAATAATGCTGCAGTAACCGCAGCTCCCAAAGGAAAGCTGCCGTCAACCGTAAGGTCTGGAAAATCGAGCACTCGAAACGAAATAAACACGCCAATCGCGACTAAACTATAAATGAGGCCGACTTGAATCGCGCCCATTAATGCGAATATACTCATGAAAATCCTCTTTTTATTTAATCACATCTTTAGCGCGTTTTATTACTGCATCAGGAATTACTAATCCTTGCTCTTGAGCAGCTTTCAGATTAACAACTAAATCAAGGATCTCGACTCCTTTTGCAGGAATATCCGCAATTGGTGTACCTTGTAATACTTTAACTGCCATACGTCCTGTTTGTTTGCCAAGCTCATAATAGTCAAATCCAAGTGAGGCTGCAGCTCCACGTGAAACTGAACCCGTATCTGCGGCAAATAAAGGTATTTTTGCTTGACTTGCAACTTTTGCGACACTCTCAAAAGCTGAAACAATAGTATTATCTAGAGGTACGTAAATAGCATCCACCTTGCCAACAAGGCGTCTTGTTGCAGTGGTAACTTCAGCTGTTTTAGTTGCTGACGCTTCAACCACATTAATGTTTTTCTTTGCGGCTATTTTTTTAAAATCCCTGACCATAGAAACAGAATTTGCCTCACCTGGGTTGTAGATAATTCCTATAGCTTTAGCCGCTGGAATTAGCTCTAAAATAAGATCAATCTGGGCTTCCATCGGGGGTGAGTCCATTGCGCCAGTTATATTTCCTGTAGGTTTTTCTAAATTTGTCATTAACTGGGCTTCAATTGGATTTGAAATAGCCGAGAAAATAATTGGAATATCTTTAGTGCTTGATGCAACAGCTTGTGCCGATGGGGTGGAGATAGCTATGATTAAAT
>BHEQ01000259.1 GCA_003864535.1 Gammaproteobacteria bacterium | reverse complement strand
CTATAATCCTCTTGCAAGCAATATTGCAAGTAATTACGAGCAATATAAGCCTATTATAAGTGCTCCAGAGATAAGTCTTATTGCTACAAATAATTCATCTGAAAGGAGTACGCTGCCCCAAAGCTTTATTGATACTATTCCAAGAGATATTAATAATTTAGAAGAATTCTTAAATTCTGTAGAAACAATAGTTATTCGGCGCTCTTTAAAAGAGTCCTATAACAAAACCCAAGCTGCTGAAAAACTTGGAGTAACATTTCGCTCATTTCGGCATCGCATTAAAAAATTAGGTATTGAAGATTAAAATCCATGCAAATAAAGTATGCAAATATTGTAAATCTTTGACAACAAACATGATTAGTATTTGCAAAATTTATTTTTTTAACGCAATATATGCAATTGTATTTATGCTTTTTATATAAAAGCCCCAAAATTTAAGCTTCTAACTAAAGGTTTTTCATGTCAAATTCAAATTCAATCATAGATTTAGATGAAAATTTCGATACATTTATTACGGCGCATAATGATCTTGTCTCTACTGAGAGACGTAGCTTTCTAAAATTAGCAGGCGGAGCTCTAGCAGGATCTTCTCTTTTGGGCTTATTTGCAGTAAATCCTGTCCTTGCTAAACGCGCACTTTCGACAGAGCGTGAGGTTAGAATATTCACCCCATCTTTAAATGAATCAAGCCGTATAATTTATTGGGTTCCAGGTGAGGGCTATATTCGTGAATCTTTAAAGGAACTTTCTTGGGCTTTACGCGATAGACGCAATAATACTGCGCGGATGTATGACCCGCATGTTTTAGATCAACTCTATGCTTTACGTCTCCAATTAGACTATAAAAAACCTACACATATTTTAAGTGGCTACCGCTCGCCTGAGACAAATGCCATGCTACGCCGAACTATGCGTGGTGTCGCCCAAGATAGCCTCCATATGAAATCTAAGGCGATGGATCTTCGTATGCCTGGCGTATCTACTGGTGATATAAGAACGGCAGCGATAAGCTTGCGTGCTGGTGGGGTTGGCTATTACGGACGTTCTAACTTTGTGCATATTGATAGCGGTCAGCTAAGATCTTGGGGTCGCTAAAGAGCGCATCAGAGCGAATCTATACAGCGTGAGTAAATCAATAAATACTTATAGGTAATTAGGAAAATTATGTATTTGATGGATAATTTATTATTAATGGCAGGCGCTGGAATTATAGGCTTATTAATCCTTAATGTATTTCTTAATAAGGCTTGTAAGTTTACACCCGCGCAATCAGGCGTTGCGACCTCTCTTATTTCTATTGCTGTTTTAGTGCCTATGTCAATTTATCACTGGCCTGGAGGAGATGTTTTCGCGTTGTATTTATCGTGTAATCTCCTAACATGCTATGCGTATTATTTGATTGGCAAAGGTGGCATAAAAGCTCTGAAGACGGCAGATGGCAAACATCTCCACTGGGCTCCATTGACAGTTTTCTTCTTTTTCTTGTTTCTTATTATTGTAGAGGCATCTTTAATAACTCTTGCCGAGCGCGGTTTATTTTATCAAAAAGAAGATGGTTCTTTTGTCTCAACTCGTTTTGCAGGCGAGGTTCCAAATGCCTATCAAAAGAAAGAATCTTATTATAATGATTATCAACAACGCTTATATTCTCAATTAGATCGCGGTTGGCTGATTAATTATGGCTTTGCAGATATTCCCAAGGTTGATGTAACCCAGACTTTTATTGTTGAGGCTTTATCCAAAGATGGTATTGATTTAAAAGATGCAATAGTTGTCGCAAGTTTTGTGCGCCCAGCGGATCAGCGTGAGAATTTTAGTATCGCTTTAGAGCATCTAGCTGGTAGCAATTTATATCAAACTAATATTGACTTTCCAGTTTCTGGGGTTTGGCAATTAATACTCAAAGTAACTCAAGGCGATAACGTTCACGAAATCCAAGCCTGTACTGAAATAGCGACAAAAGAAGGGGTATTTCCTAAGCGCAACAAATACCGCCCCAATGAAAACGTTGGCTGTAAAGTTTAATAAAAAGTTTTTAAATATGGTCTGCCCTCCCAAGCTCCACTTCTCAGGGGAGGAGCTGTAATTAAAAGGTACGTAATTTCAGATATAAAGCAACAATGGACTTATAAGCATGAGCGCTAAAATATGCTTTCACTGCACTTTACCTGTTCCC
>BHEQ01000258.1 GCA_003864535.1 Gammaproteobacteria bacterium | reverse complement strand
TATTGTGCTAAAACATATGGAACATGTTGGTACTATTTCCGAATTCTCAAAAATATTAGTTGTAAAAACAACAGTTCCAAAAATAATTTTTGGTGATGAGACAATAGACTCACCTTTATCACCAGTAAAATTAATAAACCAGCCTTTTTTAGTTGGACCAATACTATTATTACTGACATCTCGTGTGGATAAGTTATTATTAAATGGGCTTAAAGTTTGCTCAACAAGATTATCTTTTTTAATTGCAATTGTTGATTGGAAGTCTTCAAAAATTCCATAAATTGATTGCTCCTTTGGGTCGGTAAAATCAGAGTTATATAAATAACGACCTGTACCAAAGATAACCACATTTTTACCACCAGCACGAGATAACGCAGGTGCGGTAGTTATGGGTTTATTAGGATCCCCTTCAAACAATAAAGTAACCGACCAGTCGTCAACGCTATTTCCCATGAAGTTAAAACGATAGATATTACCATTAGAGTCCCCAGCATATGCGACATCTTCAATACCATCAAAATCTAAATCATAAAAAACAGGTGTGGATAAGCTGACATTTTTGCCTGATTCAATTGGATAAGTAATACTTTTTAAAAGCTTTCCTCTAGAATTTGTTACATCTTCATTTTTACCAATAGCAACATTAACCCCTAAAGCATCGTAAATATACAAAGTAGGCCCAAGCTCAGTACTATGATAGCCTGTGGCAATAGCGGCGACATAACGCACATCCTCACTTGCTTTTGGAATTAAATTTGAGCGATGTAATGCTAAGCGTCCAATACTTGGGTTACCAATGGTATACCCCATTTTGTCACTGCCTTGATAAGCATGTCCAAATTTATCAGAACTTGTATCCCACAAAGGAACGGTACTTTTCCACTCATCTTTGGGAGCATTTAAACCTGTTGGTTTACCTGTTAATTGATCTTTACCAGTGATGCTTAGCGCATAAGCTGCACGACCTCCTTGTCCTAAATTACCGACTAAAAAAGTATGCCCTTCAGATGTGGTACGAAAAAAAGCACCACCATTAACATAATACTCATGTGGATTATTTATAGATCTACCATATTCAGGATGAGCTCTTTTTACCAGTGTATTTAAAATATTATTTCCACCTTCTTTTTTAGCTAAACCTGGCATATAAGCAAATTCGTAAGAATAGAGATCTTCACTAAAAATCTCCTCTTGACCTGTTACCTTGTACTCATCATTTGGATCGTTATATAGATCTATGAATCCTAAAGATTCATCTAATTTTGGATTAGCTCTATATACTTTAAGCATGCCATCATTAGCCCCTGCAACAAGGTACTCAGGTACAGAAACTTTGGGTTTCTTTGGATCTGTACTTGTACCGATCATCATATTTTTACCAATCATCATAAAAGTATTTCCCAAAACATCACCTAAAAAACGCCTTTCACTATCTGGATCAGCGGTTCTATTGCGAAACCCCGTATCTAAATCAGGGATAGAACCTCCAATTAGCCAATTAGCAAAGTTAGCAACCGTTTGCGTGGAACTTAGGTTAAAAGATGCATTAGTTAATTGATTAACATCGCTAGAATTATTTAGATCAAGAAGCCCTTTCTCAGTACTTGCAATTACGGTGGCTTCACCTGCTTTATAATATATGCTTGAGCTATCACGACTACTACTATCAAAAACAATCGTTGAACCCCAATAATTTGGATTAGTAATAATTTTGGCTGTTAAGAAATTGCCTTTTTCATCCCTTACTGAAGAAATAGCTGGAATTGAGGGCGTATATAAATCTGTTTGACGCATATCTCCTATAAACTCTTCCAAAAAGGAGAGGACATCACTAGAACCTGTTGCGGTAACAGAACGTCCGCCCCCAGCTTCACCAAATCTTTTAAATTTTGTTGCATTTGTACCTATGCCTATTCCATATGATTTAATATTTTGTTTTGGAAAGTCTTTACCATTAAATGGTTTCCCTTCCTTATCATTACCGTCTGGTCTTGCATCGTTATAAGCATACTTCCTTGCGGCAGCAAGATTATAGGTATTAGTCATTGTATTACCATCTGTTAGCACAATTACAAAAGATTGTTGGCAACGATATTCAATATTGTTTCTCATATACTCAATCATATTGGGATATACATATTGCATAAAAGACAGTTCCGCTGTTATTTCTTCTATTTGCTTGATAAGATCATCTTTATCTTTTTTGGTATAAGGTACTAACAATTGTTTGCCATAATCATCCTGCAATTTTTTTTGCTTTATAATTGGC
>BHEQ01000257.1 GCA_003864535.1 Gammaproteobacteria bacterium | reverse complement strand
TAAACCTTTGCGTAATTCTGTAAGGGTAAAAACCCTCCAGTAATGCTTGAGTGTAGAAAATATTGATGTTGATGCAGCTTTTTTCATAATGTCCTAGCCCTTTTTATGAATACCAAGGGCCGAAGCCGGTGAGATGAAAGATAATAACCACAAATACCCAAAGGATAGTCAGTGGAATGAAGATTTTCCAACCCAAACGCATAAGATGATCATAGCGATAACGTGGGAAGGTGGCGCGAAACCAGATATATGCAAATAAGAAAAATGCCATTTTAACTAACATCCAACCAATGCCATCAGTTGCTAAAATTGGGATATTACTTAAATATGGAATGCCTGCAAAAGGTGAAAGCCAGCCACCTAAGAACATTATAGATGCTAATGCTGATACTAAAATCATATTGGCGTATTCTGCTAAAAAGAAACACGCAAACCCAGTTCCTGAGTATTCAATATGAAAGCCTGCGACAATTTCAGACTCACCTTCAACCACATCAAATGGAGCGCGGTTTGTTTCAGCAACGCCTGCGACAAAATACACAACTGCCATCGGCAATAGTGGAATCCAATACCAGCTGATAAAGCCTAATCCTGCTTGCGCTTTGACAATCTCACTTAAGTTTAAAGAACCTGCGCTCATCATCACTGTAATAAGTGCAAAACCCATCGCTAATTCATACGAGATAACTTGTGCACCGCTTCTTAATGCGGAAAGTAAGGCATATTTTGAGTTAGAGGCCCAGCCTGCGATAATCACCCCGTAAGTGCCTAAAGAGGTCATTGCAAGAATATATAAAATACCTGCATCAACATTCGCCCCAACCAAACCATCCCCAAAAGGAATTACCGCCCATGCGCCAAATGCGGTAATCACGATCACAATCGGAGCTACGACAAATAAAAATTTATTACCAGATGCTGGGATTAGCCATTCTTTAAATACCATTTTGATTAAATCTGCAAATGGTTGTAGCAGACCATAATATCCAACTCGATTAGGTCCAATCCGTAAATGCATATACGCTAAAACCTTGCGCTCTGCAAAAGTCATATAGGCAACCCCTAAAACTACAGGGAGGATGACCGCGAGGGTTTTTAATAAAGCCCAGACTAGTGGATAAGTTAAAATTGCAATCACTGTATCCATTTTATTCTCCTACACTTGCGGTTAAGTTAGCCATAAATAACATACTTTCTTTAAATCCTTGCGGGATCCTAATGCAATTTTCTGCCATTTTAGAGGTGATCCGCAGTGGTAGCGCTCCATTTGCATCTAAATTAAGTTTTATAGCTGTATCTGGATGGACCGTTAGCTTTAAGATTTTTGCTAAAGGAGTTGCTTGCAAAGATTTAGAACGCCTCACGTAGGCATCAGTTTGATAAATTCCTTGATATGCAAGCCATGCCGTTTTATCAAGCTCCATTGGGATTGATTTTGCCTCGCTGTTAGTAAAGTTTGAGACCTCTTCAAGATCATCACATAAACTTAACCATTCATCTAAAATATCATCTGAATTTAAATACTCAAATCCAGCTAATTCAAATTGATTGGCAAGAACTCTTAATACTTTCCATAAAGGGCGTGCCTGTCCTTGTGGAGCGGCTGCGCCTGAAACTGACTGACAACGTCCTTCTAGATTTATCAAAGATCCAGCCGTTTCTCCCCAAGCGGCAGTTGGTAAAATAACTGTTGCGTAGGATTTTAGCGTCTCACTTGCAAATGGCGTTAAAGCTATTACCGCTTGTGCCTTACTTAAGGAATCTAGTGCTTGCGCTCCTAAAATACTATCAAACTCTAAATCTAATGCACCAACTAGAATATAAGCTTGCAAAGGAGTTTTGAGCATCTCATACGCGTTTAAGCCGATAACTGTTGCTGCCTTGCCGCTTGCAATGCGATGCGGTAGTGCACCTGTTAAATAACCACCGGCGCCATTGCCACCTTTTGCAATTATGCCAAAGAAGCTGTTTGATAAACTTGCGATAGCCTCAGTTAAGGCGCGTAAAGTTGCAAACTGTGGATGTGATATTGCCTCAGCACCTAATACAAGCCATGTTTTAGGATTATCAGTTAAGTTTTGCGCAATACCTGTGGCAATATTTTTAACAAGACTGTGTGGATTATTAAAGCAATCAGATTCTGCATAATCTTTCATTAGTTTTTTAATTAACTTATGTTGATTCTTGTCAGTTTCTTTTTCAGTTGATTTTTCTGAAACATGATATAAAACCGCACTTAAAAGCTCGACCCAACGCGCAGGTTCTAAAATTGCTTGCTGCGTCAGTAGGTG
>BHEQ01000256.1 GCA_003864535.1 Gammaproteobacteria bacterium | reverse complement strand
GTGCATAATAATGCAATGCTTGTAAATTTTATTTTATAAAGTTTCTCTGCATACATCTAATCAAATGAGTGACTTTTATTATTTAACGTTCTGCGTTGCATCAGTATTTTACATTATCAAAATTATGTGAAATACAAGGTTTACCATTATTCTAAAATATAAGATAATGCGCGAAGGGTAATCTTAATTACTTAGCAATATTATTAGAAATATCAAAAGTTAACTTTCCATATTTAAGAGAATTATATCAACATGAATCATGTTCAGAAAATCACTATTCCAATGCTGACACTGGTGTGTGCTCTAATTAGCACTATCACTTTTGCACAAATGAAAGAGCCAAACCAAGCTCTTTCTTTTAATAATCCCATCCTTGCGCTTAACCATATTTCAGAAAAACCTAGAGCAAAGTCTGAATTATTAGCGCATTTTTATAAGCAATACCCAAAACCTTATGCGTGGATTGAGCATGGCACGCTCTCGCCAAATGCGATTATACTCAAAGATATAATACTTAAAGCACGCGAAGATGCGCTTAATCCTGCCCATTATCATGCTGCCAAAATCGATGCTTTAATCAAAGATTTTGCAACGCTTGATCAAGCATCGCAGCAAGCATTAGATGTACTGCTTACCGATGCTTTTCTCGCTTATGCGATTGATATGGGTACAGGGCGGGCGGAACTGCGCCGCACTGATCGTGAATGGCTACTAAAAGGGCGCACTATTGATCCAGTAAACTTGCTTATAAATGCGCTCACTAAGGATACGCTTGGCGCAACCTTACACGATCTTGTCCCTAAATATAATGCCTATGCTGGGCTCAAAGCTGCCTTGCCGCACTATCAAAAACTTGCAGAAAATAGCACCGCTGCTATTAGAATCAATGCAGGTAAGACTTTAGAGCTCAATGATAAATCTGAACGTGTCGTACAAGTAAGAGCTCGGTTAATCGCGCATAATCTTCTGGGTCAAACTCAAGCTACGAGTGATATTTATGATACTAATCTAAGAGATGCAATCAAGCTTTATCAACAACAAGAAGGCTTAGATATAGATGGCAAAGTAGGCCCAAGTACCTTAAGGTCGCTTAATAGCTCCGTAAAAGATCAGCTTGCTAAAATTGAAATAAATATGGAACGCTGGCGCTGGATGCCACAATCTTTAGGCGCTTTCTATTTAACGGTTGATATCACAGGATTTGAGTATTTTATCATCAAAGATGGCTCTGAGACTATCCGAGCCAAGATTGTAGTTGGTACAGCATCGCGTCCTACGCCTGTTTTTACCGCGGATATGAATCACATTGTTTTTAGTCCTTATTGGGGCGTGCCTAACTCAATTGCGGTGAAGGATAAACTGCCTTTATTACGTAAAGATCCATACCGATTAACACGTTCAGGCATTCGTCTTTTTGATCGCAAGGGCAATGAGATTGATCCAGGTATGGTTGATTGGGAAACTTATAATCAAAATAATTTCAAATACACTATGCGCCAAGATCCAGGAGCGAATAATGCTTTAGGGCGGGTTAAATTTATGTTCCCAAATAGCCATGCTATCTATTTGCATGATACACCTACAAAATCACTGTTTGATAAGAAAGTGAGAACATATAGCTCTGGCTGTATTCGCATTCAAAATCCACTTGAATTAGCCGAGTATTTATTAAAAGATAAAGGCTGGACTCCAGAAAGAATTAAAGCCGCTTACAATAAAGGCAAAGAGAGCTCAGTTAAATTAGACGATGCGATGCGTTTTCCTGTTTATATTCTTTACATGACCGCATGGGCTGATGCTAAAGGAGATGTTGATTTTCGTCCTGACATCTATAATCGCGATGCCGATATGTATAAAGCTTTGGCTAATCTTAACCAATAACAGGAAGTAGTATGCAAATTAAGCACTCAAAACTAATCATTTTAGGCTCAGGGCCTGCGGGCTATAGCGCTGCTGTCTATGCGGCACGCGCTAATCTTAAGCCTACTTTAATCACTGGTATGCAAACTGGAGGACAATTAACTACAACTACGGATGTGGATAATTGGCCTGGTGGCGAGGCGGGTTTACAAGGTTCTGTATTGATGGATAAATTACAAGAACATGCGCTGCGTTTTGGTACGGATATGATTTCCGATCACATTCACACCGCAGATTTATCCAAAAAAATATTTACTTTAACGGGTGATGACGGCATTTATACTTGTGATAGTTTAATTATTGCCACAGGTGCATCTGCCAAATACTTAGGCTTAGCTTCAGAAACACTCTATAAAGGGCGCGGCGTTTCTGCATGTGCTACCTGTGATGGATTTTTCTTCC
>BHEQ01000255.1 GCA_003864535.1 Gammaproteobacteria bacterium | reverse complement strand
TTCATCAACTGCCATGATTGAAAAATCAAAAGAATTTTTTAAAGCTCAAAGCATGATGCACGAAAGCTTATTGCCAATTGAGGTTAAGCTTGCTGATATTTTAGAAGAAGAATATCTGCCAAGCTCTTTGATTGCTTTAAACTTTACTTTGCAATTTATAGATCCTGCGCAGCGTTTAGGCTTATTAAAAAAGCTACGCCACTCTTTAGTTGCTGGGGGCGCATTATTTCTATCTGAAAAAATTTATTTTGAAGATCAAGAGATACAAGCGCGCTTAAATGAGCTCCATATTGCCTTTAAGCGCGCCCATGGTTATTCTGAGCTGGAAATATCTCAAAAAAGACAATCTATTGAAAATGTGATGAAAATAGATACTTTTAAAATCCATGAGGCACGCCTCAAAGAGGCTGGATTTAGCGAGGTTATTTTATGGTTTTCCTGCTTAAATTTCTGCTCTATTTTGGCACTACCTTAGAATTATTTTTAAGCTTAGCACGCCGTGCTCGCGCTGTTTTAGGATCAACAACAAGGGCGCGATATAATTCCACTCTATCGCCTTCTTGTAAAATATAATCTACAGCTACACGTTGCGAGAATACCCCTAAAATAGCCCCCTTTTCTAAAAAGTGCTGTACTTGCAGCGCAATATCTTTATGATTTGAGTTTAATATTTCAAGCATATCACTGATATTTGAATTCTTCTCAAGCTTAAGTTTTAGCAGTGTTTGAATATCTGCAAGAGCTAGAACAAACTCTATGCTAACTCTATTTGTCATGATCAAAAGGAAGATATATTTGGCGTGCACGCTCGCTAAATGAATCAACAAGCGTACTTGCAATTGAATTAAAAATAGGCTCTAGCAGTATTCCAATCATACCAAAACCAAATTCAAACTCTAAAACTAATTTGACTTTAGATTCATGTGCATTAATCTCTTCAAATTGCCAGTCCCCATGAAGCTTGCGAAATGGTCCATCGAGCAAATTTAATTGAATTCGCTTGCCATATTCAAGTGTATTTTGAGTGCTAAACCATTTATCTAGCGGGCCTTTTTGCATTTTAATTGCAGCTTTCATGCTCGTTTGAGTTATGTCAGATATCCTTGTATCACCACACCATGGTAAAAATTCAGGATAAGCTTCTACATCATTAACTAAGCGGTACATTTGCTCAGCACTATATGGTTCATTTTTGGTTTTTCTAATAATAGCCATGCTTGTATCATTTATTTATATAAAGTTAATATTGCTTAATATAATACTCTATATAACGCAGCAAAGACAGATAAAGATGATCTGTCCCTGCCCTTACCATAAGCATTTCAATAGAAATTTTAAATATAATTTTAAATAGAATTCAAAATAGAATCAATTTGATCAAGCTGAGCTTGCGTGAACACTAAATTATCTAGAGTTTCAACATTTTCCATAATTTGCGCACTATTTCTCGCCCCAATAATTACTGAGGTTATCTGAGGTTTTCTTAAAACCCATGCAAGTGCCATTTGCGCAAGAGACTGACCGCGACTTTGTGCAATTGCATTTAATTTTAAGGCTTTTGCAACTTTATCAGGCGTAATTGCCGCTGCATTTAAAGAGATGCTTGAGCTTGCTGCTCTAGATGCTTCTGGAATGCCATGTAGATATTTATCGGTTAATAATCCTTGTGCAAGTGGTGAGAATGCAACTGCGCCCATACCACATTTATCTAAAGTATCCAGTAAACCATCTTCAACTGAGCGCTCAAACATAGAATATTTTGGTTGATGCACAAGGCATTTAATTCCCATATCTTTTAAGATTAAATGCGCTTTTTCCGTATCTTCTTTTGAGTAATTAGAAACACCAACATATAAGGCCTTACCTTGATTAACGCTATGCGCTAACGCCCCCATCGTCTCTTCTAATGGTGTATCTGGATCGGGTCTATGATGATAAAAAATATCAAAATAATCAACACCACATCTTTTTAAACTTTGATCTAAAGATGCAATTAGATTTTTGCGCGAGCCCCATTCTCCATAAGGGCCAGGCCACATATGATAGCCAGCTTTAGATGATATTATCATCTCATCCCTATGCTTTAAAAAATTAGCTTTTAATATTCTACCAAAAGTCTCTTCTGCAGATCCAGCTGGCGGACCGTAATTATTAGCTAGATCAAAATGGGTAATCCCACAATTAAATGCTGTTTTGACCATATCAACAGCGGTACTATATGAAGACTCTTCCCCAAAGTTTTGCCACAACCCTAAGGCAATCGCAGGAAGCTTAAGACCGCTCTTACCACAGCGATTATATTGCATAGTTTCATATCTATTTAAATTATAAATATCGTTCATGTTTGACACGCCTTTTATT
>BHEQ01000254.1 GCA_003864535.1 Gammaproteobacteria bacterium | reverse complement strand
GTTGCGGTGGCGATTCAAGCTCAATTACTATATCCATACGGCGGATAAAAGAATCTTCAAGCATATTGATATAATTACATAACCAAATCGTTGGAACAATATTTGTCTCTAAAATATTATTAAGCCATGCTTTGGGAGTATTTGCAAAAGGATTCATGGAAGTATCATCTTTAAAAATATCTTCAAGCTCATCAAATGCAAGTAAGGTTTTCTGATGGGAGAAAAAATTTTGCGCCGCTTTATAAGCGCGTAAACGCCGCTCACCCTTAATCGGGTTATTGCTATCATCTTCGCTGCTAATTTCAAAAATTGGGACATTAATACGCGCTGCAAGAGTACGCGAAAGCTCGGTTTTACCCGTCCCAGCCTCGCCATAGATTAATATATTAACCCCAGTTTGCTTAAGTTTAATTGCTTGGTTTAAATATGGCAGCGCAATATCTAAATGCGGCTGAATGTGCGAATAATCTTTTAAAGAAAGCGTGCTTGGCGGGCATTGTTTAACAATATCTTTTAATAAAACATGCGGCTCAATAGCATCTGAGATTACTAAATCTTGAAAGTTCTCAGAGATTAAATCCAATTTGAGGCGTAAAAACATCGTTCCATTATGATCTAAGCATAATAAACCTGTTTTATTTAAGGTAGATTGGCTATGCAGAGCTGCTTTTATAAGCTTTTGATCAATATCAAGCACTTTAGCTAGAATTAGGATGATACGGTAAGAGCTTAAATTGCCTAACATATCGGCTGCATTTTCTAAAGCAGGTTCTAGCTCAATAATCGTCCTAAAATAGAGGATTTTTACATCAACTTCAGATAAATTAACCAAACGTGCTAGTTTTTCTAGATTTAAGCTTAAATATTTAGAGTATGATAAACGGATCTTATCAAGATCATAAGCCTCATACGCGGCCAATCTGGTATTAAGCTGTTGCATAACAACGGTTTTATTAAAATTCGGAACTGGATCAAGCCACTGCTCAAGCCCTAAAATAAGCCCGAGATCATGCCGCTCTACTCCTTCTTTACCAATAAAAAGATGATGTGCGTCAAGCTTACAAATTATCTTGAGAACCCAATATTCAATAAGAGGGTGAATCCCAATTAATGAATCCGAAATGTCGCTATTAGATTTCTTATCCACGTGATCCTGACTATGTTTAAATAAGTTTATATTTTATTAATTTTGGCATATAAATTAGCCTGAAGCGCATCTTGTTCAATTTGTTTTTTTAGCGCGTCAATCCCTGAGAACTTTTGCTCATCGCGTATTTTATTTAAAAACGTGATCGAAAAGTATTTTCCGTAAAAATCTCCGGTAATACCGCCTAATAAATGTACTTCAAGCATCGATTTAACCCCATCAACTGTGGGTCTAAAGCCTATGTTTGCTAGCCCTGAATATTCTGTGCGCTGTGCATCAAGACTAACTGCTTTAACATTAAAAACGCCGCGAAGAGGTAAGTTTCTGTGCCTTAAGCTAATATTTAAAGTCGGAAATCCTAAAGTTCTTGCAAGCTTGCGCCCATGAATAACTCTGCCAGAAATATTATACTCCCGGCCGGTTAATGCTTTAATTTGCGCAAAATCAGCGTTTGCAAGGGCACGCCGTACCCGTGTTGAGGAGATTCTCTCACCTAATAAATGGCGCGATTCAATCTCAATGAGTTCAAAATATCCTTGCTTTGCATAAGCTTCAAGGAGTTTATAATCACCAAGAGCTTTATAACCAAATCTAAAATCATCGCCTATCACGAGAATTTTAGTATTTAATTGCTGAATTAAAATCTTTTGGACAAAATCATCAGCTGATATTGCTAAAACATCCTTCTTAAATGGAATAATTACCAGCTCGTCAATCGCATCTAGGGTTTGGAGGCAGGCTATTTTATCGCGCAGTTGCATAACTCGAGCAATATGCGTTTGCGCCATAAATACTTCATGTGGCAGCGGCTCAAACGTAATCAAAGTCCGTTGCAGTGGTGCTAACTTATCTTTTTGAAGAGATAATTGCCCAATTAAATCCTGATGACCTAAATGTAAGCCATCAAACGCGCCAATGGTAACAACTCTTGGCATATTTTTGAAAATAGTACTGCTATGCAAACGAATAATATTCATTAAACTTCCATACAAATCAGTTGCATGTAACAAAAAAGCCAGTATGACTGGCTTTTTCAATAATACCTATCATCAGAAACGATAGATTAATCTTCAGGTATATCTAATAACTGAACATACGCCATAGGTGCGTTATCGCCTGGGCGAAAACCACACTTAAGAATGCGTAAATAGCCACCTTTTCTATCTAAGAAACGTGGACCTAAAACTGTGAATAATTTACCTACCGCTTCCTTATCGCGTAGTTGAGCAAAAGCTAAAC
>BHEQ01000253.1 GCA_003864535.1 Gammaproteobacteria bacterium | reverse complement strand
TAATGATCACCTCTACTAACGTATTAAAATTTTAATTAAAATTAAAGGAGGCTTCTATTAATTAGATTTTTCAAGGCTTACGATTTCATTAAAAGCGCAGTTTACATAGGTAAATCATCATTTTAATAAAATCATGTAACGTAGAAAAAGCAATTTATAGATGTGCCCTAAACTAATTTTTTAAGAAGATTTTGTAAAACAAGATTACCACCTGCTATCGGTGCCCATTGATAATGGACCACGGTACTACCACTTGCGTGGAGATCATCAGCAAAGCGACGCAAACCTGCGTTAATAACTTTAACTCCTTTTAATAAATCAGATTTTTGGGGAAGATTTAAAGGAGGATCACGCAGATTAATTAAACTTACCGCTAAATGCGCAGCTTCAGGAAGATTATGCGCGATGATAATACCTGCGTGTTTTAAAATATTTTGTTGGAGATCGCGATTTTGTGGGTCTTGTACTGTCCCTGTGATCGTGGCAATAACCGCGATAGGATAATCTGGGCGTGCACGGCGAAGATCAATCACCGCCGCAGCTAAGGAACTGGCAGGATCAGCCTCTGCGCCATATCCAATTACTAAATCAACGAGTAATACACCAATCTGTTGTTGCGAGGCTAAAGCAAGAATTTGTTGCGTGCGTGTTGTGGGATCAATCATTGGATGTGGTTTACCCATCGTATAAAAATCATCACCTAAATCAATGATTTTATGCCCATCGGCATTTAACATAACGCCTTGATCATGCTGCGGATCAAGCTTTATTTTAAGCTTGCTAGCTAGCAAAAGCGCCATTTCTGCAGCTAATGTTCCGCCTGTATATAACCCACTAATTTTATTTGAAAGTGGAATATTAGGTAATTGATTTGCTGCGAGTAAATCAGTGCGATGCCGTTCAATATTAGATAGTTGACAAGCGATTCGCGCCGCTTGATCCAGCGTATTGGCAAGATAAATATTTTTATCAACATCCCCGTCTTTAGAATATGAACCTAAAAATAGTGCAACAATAGGTTTAGCAATTGCTTGCATCGCTGTTAATATTATCTGACGCACAGCAGCATCTGGTGGCTTGGAGACAAATGTAATCACTTGTGTCTCAGGATCATTGGCGAGCATATTTAACGCGCTTAGCGCACTAATTCCACCAACTTCTGCCGTAAGGTCGCGTCCTCCTAAGCCCAGCGCATGCGTAATACCGTGATCTAATAAAGCAATCTGCGAGGCAAGTTCTTGAATACCAGTTCCTGATGCCCCAATAATTCCGATATTACCGTGTGGCAAAACATTGGCAAAAGCTAGTGGTGTGCCTGCAATCATACTTGTACCACAATCAGGACCCATGACAATCAGCCCGTTAGCGCGCGCTTTTTGTTTAAGTTTAATCTCATCCTCAAGAGTTACATTATCCGAAAAAATCATGACATTTTTGTGATTATCTAAGGCAAGATTAGATAGCTCTGCGACATATTCACCAGCAATAGAGATAAGTACTACATTCGCATCAGGCAATTTATCAAGCGCACTTTGCCAGCGGCGTGCTTTTTGTAAGCGATTTTTACTAGTTCCTTGAGATTCTGAGAGATTATTTAACGCCGCATCAAGCTCTGTACCTATTTTTACAGTGATTAAATTGTTTTGAGATTCTGATTTAATCGCAACACAAATATCATTAGCCGTTGCTGTATCAAAAATAGGAGCCCAAAATCCTGTCGCCGCAATCAATAATTTATTGGCTGGCGTTCCCATCATTACCGAGACCTCATCAACCTCTGGCGTATCACTTAATTTACGCGAGATCAGCATTAAGCTAACTGAATCTTGAAAACATCCTTTTTTAACAAACGCATGGATCATATTAAACCTCCATCTTTAGAGAACACCATAATAATTAAACATTAACAATATGCTAAATAATACAAAGTTTATGCGCTTGTTTTCTGTTTTATATCAGATATTACCGCTTGTTAGAATTATTCATCTAATTGATAGGTAACTGATGTAGTTTTGCTTAATAATAAAAATATGTAAATTTTAAGAAAGACTATCTGATTGCTATTACCTAAAACTATTGTTTATCGATTAATCGAGCGAGCCATGCGCGTGTAGGTATGCCCTAATCAATAAAAGCCAATGCAGCTTCCATATCCACCGACACTAAGCGCGAAACCCCAGGTTCACTCATAGTTACACCGATTAAATGATCCGCAACTGCCATCGCCCCTTTATTATGGGTAATAAAAATAAATTGGACAGTTGCACTCATTTGTCTGAGTAAAGCGCCATAACGCCCGACATTTGCCTCATCTAGAGGTGCATCAACCTCATCGAGCATACAAAATGGAGCAGGATTAAGATTAAATATTGCAAAAACTAGCGCAACGGAGGTTAAAGTT
>BHEQ01000252.1 GCA_003864535.1 Gammaproteobacteria bacterium | reverse complement strand
TGCGTATTTGGATTGATCCACAAAAAATGGCAGCATATGGCTTGATTTATGCGGATATTGAAGGAGCGTTACGCCGCCAAAATATTGAAATACCCTCAGGTACGATTAAAAGCCAATTGCGCGAATTCTCGGTGGTCTCGCGGACGGATTTAAATACCAATATTCAATTTGGGGATATTATTTTAAGAACAACCGCCGCAAGTAACGATGGCTTAAATGCTGGCGGTACGCTTGTGCGTCTAAGTGATGTGGCACGAATTGAGCTTAGTGGTGGCGATGAGTCCTCGCGCCCGCGTATTAATGGAAAAACATCGGTAGGGATTGGCGTGATTAAGCAATCAACAGCTAATCCTTTGATATTGTCCGAGCAAATTCGCGAATTATTGCCAAGTTTAAAGGATGCTTTACCAGAAGGAATGCTTATCCAGATAGGTTCAGATAGCTCTATATTTATCAATAAATCATTAGCATCAGTCTATCAAACTATCGTTGAGGCACTTATTTTTGTAGGGATTGTCATATTTTTATTTTTGCGTGATTGGCGCGCCACCTTAATTCCTATGGTTACTGTTCCTATCGCTTTAGTTGGTACTTTGTTTTTTATGTATTTGCTTAATTTTTCTATCAATACCTTAACCTTGTTGGCATTTGTACTTGCTATAGGCTTAGTTGTTGATGATGCTATTGTTATGCTTGAAAATATCCATAGGCATATTGAAAAAGGCCTAGATCCAATGACGGCTGCCTTTAAAGGCTCGAAAGAGATTGGTTTTGCAATTATTGCGATGACAATAACTCTTGCTGCGGTATTTTTACCTTTAAGTTTTTCAGAAGGGAGGATTGGGCGTTTATTTATTGAATTTGCGGTAACTCTATCAATTGCGGTATTAATTTCAGGATTTACCGCCTTAACGCTGTCGCCGATGATGTGCGCACGCTTAATAAAACCAAGCCGTAAACATGGCAAGCTATTTAACGCTATAGAAACATTTTTTAATAAAATGACATCAGCGTATAGAGGCTCTTTAGCGACTGTTTTAAACAAAAAATTTATAGTTATTTTAGGTGTACTTGCTATTTTGGGAAGTGTTATAGGTTTAGGCTCTATGATTCAAAGTGAATTAGCACCAACTGAGGATCGCGGTAATATTGTCCTTATATCCTCAAGCCCTGAAGGAGCAACGATTGAGTTTGCAGATCGCTATTTTAGACAAATAGAGACGGTATTGCGTGATATTGATGAGATAAGCTCGGTCCTTTCTATAGTTGGTATCGGTGGTGGTGGTACTGTTCGAGGATTTATTACTTTGAAAGATTGGGATAATAGAGCTAGACCACAATTTGATATTACTAAAGAGCTCAATCAAAAATTAGCTAAAGTTGGAGTGGGCTTAAGAACATTTGTAATTAATCCACCTTCATTAGGACAAAGTGGCGGCTCTAAGCCTGTTGAAGTAGTTTTAAGATCTAGTGATGAGTATGATGTTATTGCAAAGCAACTTGATGAGATAATGAGTAAACTTAGCTCTAACACCAATTTAATCGGCTTAGATCATGATTTGCGTTTAAATACTCCACAATTGGAGGTTAAGGTTGATCGTGAAAAATTAGCCCTCCTTGGAATAGAGGTTGATGTTGTTGGGCGCACTTTAGAAACAGCATTAGGTGGCAGGCAAGTTACGCGCTATAAAGATGGTGCTGATCAATATGATGTCGTTGTTAAAATTGATGATAGCAAACGCGAAAAACCGCAAGATTTAGAAGGATTATATGTGCGAGCAAAATCAGGAGCGATGATTCCTCTATCAAATATTGTCACGGTGAGTGAGGTTATTGCACCACAAGCACTTAGACATTTTGATAAAGTTCGTTCAATTACAATCTCGGCAAATATAAATGCACAAGAGATTTCCCAAGGCGCAGCAATTAAAATAGTTGAGGACGCTATTTTGTCTGTTATTCCTGAAGCTTCCTTAGATTATACTGGACCTGCGCGTGAGTTTAAAGAAACGGGCACGGCTATTTATGGGATATTTTTGATGGCACTAATATTTATTTATTTAGTTCTAGCAGCTCAGTTTGAAAGCTGGCGTGATCCATTAATTATTTTATTATCGGTGCCCTTAGCCTTATTTGGTGCCCTCATGGCTTTATATTTAAGCAATAATACTTTAAATATTTATACGCAAATAGGCTTGATAACTTTAGTTGGCTTAATTACCAAACATGGTATCTTAATTGTTGAATTTGCAAACCAACTTCAAGAAGAAGGTCAGCTTAAGCTTGATGCAATCCTAGAATCTGCAAGTTTGCGCTTAAGACCAATTTTAATGACGACAGGAGCAATGGTTTTAGGATCTTTACCGCTAGCTTTAGCCGCTGGTGCAGGCGCTGAATCTCGTC
>BHEQ01000251.1 GCA_003864535.1 Gammaproteobacteria bacterium | reverse complement strand
AATTATCTTGCCGTGTGGTTGGGGTTTTTATTTTGACTCTATCTTATGGAGAAAAGCGCAAATTGTGGGACAGTTAACTTCTCAAACACCTATTATTGAGCTTCGCGCAGTAGACAAAAGTTATGGCGATAATGCCATTATTCAAGATTTTAATTTAACCATTAATAATGGTGAATTTGTAACCTTACTCGGACCATCGGGATGTGGAAAAACCACGATCTTAAGGCTCTTGGCAGGATTAGAGGTCACAACAAGCGGCAAGATTATCTTAGATGGGCAAGATATTACTGATATGCCTGCAGAAAAACGCCATATAAACACCGTTTTTCAAAGTTATGCCTTATTTCCACATATGAGTATTTTTGAAAATGTCGCCTTTGGTTTGCGCCTTCAAAAAGTTGCTAAAGAAGAGATTGAGCAGCGTGTGCATGATACCCTTAAAATGGTGCAGCTTAAGGACATGGCGCAGCGTCGTCCAGATCAGCTCTCGGGTGGACAACAGCAGCGTGTTGCAATGGCGCGTGCGGTTGTTTTAAAGCCTAAAGTACTCCTCCTCGATGAGTCATTATCTGCTTTAGATTATAAATTGCGCCGCAAAATGCAAAATGAGCTCAAGGCCTTACAGCGCAAACTTGGAATAACCTTTATCTTTGTAACTCATGATCAAGAAGAGGCTTTGACAATGTCTGATCGCATTATTGTGATGCAAGATGGCAAAATTGTTCAAGATGGCTCACCGCGTGAGATTTATGAAACTCCTAAAAATCTATATGTGGCAAAGTTTATTGGAGAGATTAATATCTTTGATGCAACCGTTGTCGCTAGAATTAATCCGACAACTGTCCAAGTTAATATCTCACATTACATTTGCCTTATTCATTATGCGCATGATGTTGTGGAGGGTATGAACTTAAAAGTTCTGCTACGTCCTGAGGATCTACTTATCAAAGAAATTAATGATGAGATATCTATTGTTGGGCGGATTACCGGTAGGATTAAAGAGCTTAATTACAAGGGAATGACTTTAGAGTCAAGCATAGAGCTTAGCTCTGGGCAAATGATTTTAGTGAGCGAGTTTTTTAATGAAGATGACCCACATGTTGATCACAGCTTAGGCCAAAGAGTTGCGATTACGTGGATTGAACGTTGGGAAGTTGTACTTAACGAGACTGAAGAAAATGAAGCGTAATTCTTGGTTTAACTTCCAAAATATTACTATATTTATTATTGTGAGCTGGCTCTTGCTTTTTGTGTTTGTGCCTAATTTTTTAGTACTAATTACGAGTTTTTTAACGCGTGATTCAAGTAGTAAACATTTTATCTCATTCAGCTTTAATATAAATAACTACTTACGTCTATTTGATGAATTATACGGCAAGGTTATCTTAAATTCGTTATATATGGCGGTTATATCAACTATTATCTGCTTAGTTATCGGCTATCCTTTTGCCTATATTCTGACCAAAATGCCGGTCAAGTTGCGGCCGCTCTTATTATTTTTAACGATTTTACCTTTTTGGACTAATTCTTTAATTCGTATTGCCTCAATCAAAGTATTATTGGCAACTAAGGGACTGTTAAATAGCAGTTTATTATGGCTTGGAATTATTGATACCCCAATTAGGATATTAAATACCCAAACCGCGGTAATTATTGGTCTGGTTTATATCTTACTGCCATTTATGATTTTGCCGTTATATTCAAGTATTGAAAACTTAGATAAACCCTTGCTTGAAGCTGCCAGAGATTTAGGCGCAAATAAATTCCAAGCTTTTATGCGCGTTATTTTACCGCTTACATCTCCTGGGATTATTGCAGGTTGCGTTTTAGTTTTTCTACCGGCAATGGGGATGTTTTATGTGGCGGATATGCTCGGCGGTGCTAATGTTCTTTTGGTTGGGAATGTAATTAAGGATCAATTCCAAAAATCATTAGACTGGCCATTTGGGTCAGCACTTAGTATAGGTTTAACTGTATTGATGTGCCTATTATTAAGCGCTTATTATTATAGTAATAAAATGCTAAGTAAAAAAGTGGGGCTCGAATGATGAAAGCAAGCAGATCATTAGGCCGCATCTTTATTTTAGGATCTTGGAGTAAGTTTATATTCATGTTTTTGGTGTATGCATTTTTGTATATCCCGATTATCGTCCTTGTGGCTAACTCTTTTAATACTTCCATTAATGGCTTGAACTGGAATGGCTTTACTTTAAATTGGTATCATGTCTTATCTAATAACAGCAGCTTAATGCAAGCGGCACGCCATTCGGCAGTAGTTGCTTTTTTCTCCGCAACTTTCGCAACTTTAATTGGTAGCCTTACTGCAATTGCCCTATTTCGTTACCGTTTTTATGGCAAAGGCTTTGTGAATGGAATGCTATTTATAGTCATGATGAGTCCTGATATCGTCATGGCAATTTCATTGCTCGCCCTGTTTCTTA
>BHEQ01000250.1 GCA_003864535.1 Gammaproteobacteria bacterium | reverse complement strand
TTTAGCCACTAAAGCCTCCAAATTATTAGGATATTAAAACAATTCCAGAATCTGGACTAAAACTTAAATACACTTGATCTTCATGTTTAATGCGCCTTTCAATTAATCTGGAACGATTAACCTCAGAGGCCATCATCATTTTCCCCGTAAGTAATTTTACATGATAAATAGACATATCCCCAATATAAGCAATATCCCAAACCTCGCCTTGCATACAGTTAATATTCATATTTTGTGGGAGCTCAATAGATATATCTAATTTCTCAGGGCGAATCGCAATCCATGCTTGTGATCCAGGCCTTGCCCCAACCCCTTGATTGCAAATTAATTTACTATTGGTTTCATAACTTTCAACTAGCGTGAATTGTGGTGATTGCTCACAGATAACGCCTTCAATAATATTCACATCTCCAACAAATTCAGCAACATAGCGTGAATTTGGATATTCATAGATCTCCGCAGGTGTCGCCACTTGCGCAAGCTCGCCCAAATCCATAACCGCGATGCGACTCGACATTGTCATCGCCTCTTCTTGATCATGAGTTACGATTACAAAAGTAATCCCAAGCTCTTCTTGGATCGTCATCAATTCAAATTGAGTTTGTTCGCGTAAACGTTTATCTAATGCACCAAGTGGCTCATCAAGTAATAAAAGTTTAGGCATTTTAACTACCGAGCGCGCCAGAGCAACACGCTGTTTTTGTCCGCCAGATAATTGATGCGGTTTACGTTTAGCATACTTACCCATCTGGACTAACTCTAGCATTTGATCAACACGGCGTTTAATTTCAGCCTTAGCAATCCGCTCTTGCTTTAAACCAAAAGCGATATTCTCCTCCACGCTCATATGTGGGAACAGGGCATAACTTTGAAACATCATATTGACAGGACGCTCATACGGTGGGATTTTGCTCATATCCTCACCTTCCAAAAAAATAGTCCCAGCAGTTGGTGTCTCAAACCCTGCAAGCATCCTAAGTAAAGTTGTCTTGCCACAGCCTGAGGGACCGAGCAAAGAGAAAAATTCACCTTTATAAATATCTAAAGAGATGCGATTAATCGCAATATGATCATCAAACTCTTTCACTAAATCAGTAATTTCTATGTGGGGTACAGAATTAGGATCGCGCCAAGGTTGCTTACGCTTGCGTATCAAGTTTGACATATTTATCCTTAATCTGAGGTAACACGTAATAATTCATCAATACTTGTAATACCTTGCAAGACTTTTTTAATTCCAGACATACGAATATCATCAACACCTTCTTTACGCGCTTGATCAGCAATATCTATCGCACTTGCATTGTCAATAATCATACGTGAAACCGCATCTGAAATTGGCATAACTTCATAAATACCAACCCGTCCTTTATAGCCCTTATTGCAAGAATCGCAGCCAACAGGCCCGTAAAAAGTTGCATTGGCAATTTGCATGGGACTAAAACCTAATTTAATTAAATAATTAGTGTCATAAATGACCTCTTCTTTGCAATTAGAGCATAAGCGCCGTCCTAAACGTTGTGCGACAATTAAATGAACGGTGGAGGCGAGATTAAAAGTCTCAACTCCCATATTAACCAAACGTGTTAAGGTTTCAGGTGCGGAATTTGTATGGAGGGTTGATAAAACTAAATGTCCTGTTTGCGCAGCTTTAATCGCGATATCAGCAGTTTCTAGATCTCGAATTTCCCCAACCATAACAATATCAGGATCTTGACGTAAAAAAGCTTTAAGAGCCACGGCAAAGGTGAGCCCAACTCGATTATTAACCGCAACTTGGTTAACACCGTAAAGGTTGATTTCCACAGGATCTTCCGCTGTAGAGATGTTAGTGTCAACCTTATTAAGTATTCCAATGCAGGTATACAAGCTTACAGTTTTACCAGAACCTGTTGGCCCTGTAACTAAAATCATCCCTTGTGGTTTTGAAAGTGCTTCAAGAATTTGTTCTTTTTGGATATCTTCATAGCCGAGAACATCAATATTTAGATTAGCTGCCGAGCCATCTAAAATACGCATAACGATTTTTTCACCCCACAAAGTAGGCAAGATGCTAATCCGAAAATCAATAATCCTTGAGACTAATTTAACTTTTATACGTCCATCTTGCGGCAAGCGTCTTTCGGTAATATCAAGCCCTGACATAACCTTAATTCTTGCGGAGATTTGCTCTTTATAACTATTGGGTGGATTTGCGATCTCAGCAAGTACGCCGTCCATGCGAAACCGTATCCTATAATTATGCTCATAAGGCTCAAAATGAAGATCTGACGCTCCTTGAGTAATCGCCTCTGCAAGCATTCCATTCACAAATTGGACAACTTTTGCTTCATTGGGATCTTTACTTGGACTAATATCAATTACGGTATTAATGTTTTCCGTGGCAATTTGTGTAGATTGACCTTCAACTAAAACATTATCCATATCTCTTGATGAGGCATTTGAATTATCTATCATAT
>BHEQ01000249.1 GCA_003864535.1 Gammaproteobacteria bacterium | reverse complement strand
AACTTAACTTTTGTACGTGTTTATTCTGGTGTTTTAAAATCAGGTGATAGCGTGTATGTTCCAAGTAAGGATCGCAAAGAGCGTATCGGGCGTTTACTCCAAATGCACTCAAACTCACGTGAAGATATTCCTGAGATTCGTTCAGGCGATATCGCCGCTATTGTTGGTCTAAAAGATGTAACAACTGGTGAGACTTTATGCGATTTAGCTAAACCAATCACGCTTGAGCGGATGGAATTTCCAGATCCTGTTATCTCGGTTGCGATTGAACCTAAAACAAAAGCAGATCAAGAAAAAATGGGCGTTGCTTTAAGTGCGCTTGCAAAAGAAGATCCATCTTTCCGTGTATCTTCAGACATTGAGTCAAATCAAACGATTATCGCAGGAATGGGTGAGTTACATCTAGACATTCTTGTAGATCGTATGAAGCGTGAATTTAATGTTGAATGTAATACAGGTGCGCCTCAAGTTGCTTATCGTGAAACCATTAAAACAACTGTTGAACAAGAAAGCAAATATGCGAAACAATCTGGTGGTAAAGGTCAGTATGGACATGTTTATCTACGTATTGAGCCGCAAGAAGCTGGACTTGGCTATACTTTTGTAAACTCAATTGTTGGTGGCGCGATTCCAAAAGAATTTATCCCAGCGGTTGATAAAGGTATTCAAGAGCAAATGAAAAATGGCGTGGTTGCAGGCTATCCTGTAGTCGATGTTAAAGTTACCCTTTATGATGGTTCATATCATGATGTTGACTCCTCAGAAATTGCATTTAAACTAGCAGCTTCAATGGGCTTTAGAGATGGAGCGCGTAAAGCTGGTGCATGTTTACTTGAACCTATGATGAAAGTCGAAGTTGAAACACCTGAAGATTACATGGGTGACGTGATGGGCGATTTAAATCGTCGCCGCGGTAACTTACAAGGGATTGATGATGCGTTTGGCTCTAAGCTTATTCGTGCTGAAGTACCTTTATCTGAAATGTTTGGCTATGCCACACAGTTGCGCTCAATGAGCCAAGGTCGTGCAACTTATTCTATGGAATTTGCAAAATACCAAGAAGCACCAGCGCATATTGCTGAAGTTGTGATCAAGAAAAATATGGGCTAGTTTTTAAACAGTTAGCAAGTTAATCTGTTAAGTTGCTAACTTAAAAAGTACATTATAAAAGTACATTAGCAATATACAAAAAAGCCAGAGAGCAATTGCTAGCTGGCTTTTTCATGGATCAAAGATAATGATTAGTTATCATCTATTAATTGCACTTTTTTAAATTTTTCCAATACATTATTAATAGTATGCATAAATTTAAATTTATCAATAGGTTTGGTAATATAACCGACCGCCCCTTGTTTTTCTGCCCAGTATTTATCAATATCTAGACTCTTTGTGCTAACCATAATAATTGGGATAGAGGCAACTCGCGGATCTTTACGAATTGCACGGGTCGCTTGAAAGCCATTGCAATCTGGCATCATAATATCCATCAAAATAAGGTCAGGTAAACATTCAAGAGCACGCTCATAGGCTTGATTACCATCAGAAACCAAGATAATTTTATGCTTCATTTCGATAAGGAGCTTTTGCATAACTATTTTTTGTACTTGAGAATCATCGACTACTAAAATAAGTGCCATTTATTAATCTCTATGTAATGACTATTGTGTAATTGTATCTCATTGCTTATTGTGAATCAAGATAGTTAATAAATTAGGTGCTATAAATATTATTCATTGAGTTATAACTACGGATGAATTTAAAGCATAAATGCAAAATAAATAGTTAAAAAAGCCTCACCACAGACCTCAACTCCATTATGTTAAGGATTTTAAAAGCCCCTCCCAACCTCCCCTTCGCAGGGGAGGGGCTGTAAAAGTCCCACAACACAGAGTGTTCCCTGTGAAGGGGGATTTAGGGGGAAATTCTTAACTTAATGGCGTTGGGGGTGATATTTCTTTAGCTGCGCAGCAGTTACAATTAACTCATTTATTTTGAAATTTCAAAATAACTTTCTGCATTATTAAAGCTAATATTTTGCACCATTTCTCCAAGTAGCTTAATATCATGAGGTGCTTCGCCATCAACAACCCATTGCCCGAGCATTTGGCAAAGAATGCGCCGAAAATATTCATGGCGTGTGAACGATAAAAAACTGCGCGAATCTGTGAGCATTCCCACAAAACGGCTCAGTAAGCCTAATTGCGAAAGTTGCAGCATTTGGCGTTCCATACCATCTTTTTGATCATTAAACCACCAACCTGATCCAAATTGCATTTTTCCTGGAAATGCTTTGCCTTTTACCAAGCCTTGAAAGTTACCAATCATTGTGCCTAAAAGCTCATTATCTCGTGGATTTAAACAATAGAGAATCGTTTTAGGTAAGCCTTGGCACAGGTCTTGTGCATTAAGTAACTTAGATAATGATTCTGCAAGCAGATGATCATGAACTGAGTCAAAACCAATATC
>BHEQ01000248.1 GCA_003864535.1 Gammaproteobacteria bacterium | reverse complement strand
GTAGAAAAACGCCTTGCAGCAGCTCCACCTTTAGTCTTTGCCGGCGAGGCGCGTATACTTAAAGCATTGTTAGCCAAAGCATCTATTGGTGATGCTTTTTTACTTCAAGGCGGCGACTGTGCTGAGAGCTTTTCTGAATTTAACTCACAAAACATCCGCGATACTTTTCGCGTTCTTTTGCAAATGGCGGTAGTTTTAACTTATGCCGCGCACTGCCCGGTTATCAAAGTTGGACGTATAGCGGGGCAATTTGCGAAGCCGCGCTCTGAAGATACCGAAACTATTGATGGGATTACTCATGCAAGTTATCGTGGCGATATCGTCAATCATATTGATTTTAATGCGGCCTCGCGCACGCCTGATCCTGAACGCTTGTGGACAGCTTATACCCAATCAGCCATGACTTTAAATCTGCTCCGTGCCTTTGCTCAAGGTGGTTATGCAGATTTACATCGTGTTCAAGGCTGGACGATGGATTTCTTAGATACCTCACCACAAGGACATAAATATAGCGATCTTGCTCATCGTATAACCGATGCGTTAAGTTTTATGGAAGCTTGCGGTTTAAATGCAGAAAATACGCCACAAATTCGTGAAACGCGATTTTTTACCTCCCATGAAATGCTGTTATTAGGCTATGAAGAGGCATTTACACGAATAGATTCGACCTCAGGCGAATGGTATGACACCAGTGCGCATATGGTTTGGATTGGAGAGCGCACCCGCCAATTAGATGGCGCGCATATTGAATATGCACGCGGTATTGCGAATCCAATTGGGGTAAAAGTATCTGATAAAATGTCTCCTGATGATTTAATTCGTTTGATAGATATTTTAAATCCAAAAAATGAGGCCGGGCGTTTAACTTTAATTACCCGGATGGGCTCTGATAAAGTATTAAAGCATCTACCCCAATTACTCCGCCGTGTTAAAGCTGAAGGACGTAGTGTTGTTTGGAGCTGTGATGCTATGCATGGCAATACTATTAAAGCTGATACGGGCTATAAAACGCGTCCTTTTGATCGTATTTTAGGTGAGGTTTCAGATTTCTTTAGTGCACATAATGCTGAAGGCACACATGCTGGTGGGGTTCATTTTGAAATGACGGGTAAAGATGTAACCGAATGTCTTGGTGGTGGGCAAAATATTACCGCGCAAGATTTAGGCAATCGCTATCACACTCATTGTGATCCGCGCTTAAATGCTCAACAAAGTCTGGAACTTGCATTTTTGACCTCTGAAAAGTTAAAAGCACATCGTGACTTTTCTAAGTCAAATAAAGCATAACTAAGCATATTTAGAATAATCAAGGAGGAGGCGTGCCATTAATTAGCGCGCCTCCAGAGCACGGAACATACCAATACGCATCTTAACTTAAGCGTAAGTTGCAAAGATATTCAACTTATTTATAGTTATCTGATATACTTATCACCTAATTTTAATACATAAACACCTATTAAGAGCGTTTACGTCTAAGGTGTAATTTGAGAATAGCAATGATGAAAAGCTCTACATCTAAATCAGTGTATAAATGGCAGCGTCAGTATAGCCATGCAAAGCAGCGGCGCCATTTTTCTATTAAAAAAGTAATCAATTTTATAATCAGTAGCGTTAAGATTGTACTTTCTACGCTCGCTTTTTTGGCTATTTTTGCCGTACCCTACTTAATGCATGTCTATATCCAAAATAATAATCCAATCAAGTTCCAAAATATTACTATATATGGCAATGTGGCAAATATACCCCAAGATAAGCTCCAAGAATTAATCAAAATAGCGAGCAATAAGAATGCACTAACATTTGATCTGGATAATTATCGCAAACAGTGGCTAACCGAGCCGTGGGTCAACTATGTAAAGCTTGAAAGGCAATGGCCTAATCGCTTGGCAATTTATATTGATGTTCGTAAGCCTTTTGCACGCTGGGGCTTTGCAAAAATGATTGATACCGATGGGAATATTTTTACTCCTGAAACAATTCCAGATGGTGATTGGCTTTTTCTGCATGGCAAGGAACAATATGCCAAGACTTTAATCCAGAAAATAAGCCCAACACAAAACTTGCTTGAGGCATTAGGGCTGAGAATTATTTCTTTAAATCTTGATGAGCGCCGTGCTTTTTCAATCATCCTCGATAATAATATTCAATTGTTATTGGGATCTGAAAATTATGAACAGAGATTACAAACTTTTAGCTCACATTACAAAGAATACATAGCAGCACGCGCAGATGAAATAAAAAGCGTAGATCTGCGTTACAATAGCGGCTTTGCGGTCAAATGGCGTACTAAAGCTGTGAGTGGAGCTTATAACCTTACCGCGTCGCGTCACTAAGAGATACAACCTCGGTACCGGTCCATTTATCATGCCATGCCTGCTTACTTGGATCAATTATTATCCAAAAATAACCTAAGCCAAAACAGCTAAAGCTAATTAATGCCGTGCATATGCGCAAAATAGATTGTATAT
>BHEQ01000247.1 GCA_003864535.1 Gammaproteobacteria bacterium | reverse complement strand
ATATTTAAGAAAATATAACTGATCGTAGCGACATATCTATTGTGCATATATATTTTTTATATATATATTTGATATAACTTATTTAAATGGTGAATGATTATGAAATTAGTAGCAACAAAAAAATATCCTAATTTATTTAGCCCTATCAAGATTGGTCCGTACATATTAAAAAATAGAATTTGTACTGCCCCAATGGGTGCATCTGATTTAACGCCTGAGGGGTATCTAACCCGCCAAAATATCGCATCTTATCGACAAAAAGCAAAAAGTGGGGTTGCGGTTGTTAACTTAGGCGAGGCTTTGGTTGATTCAGTCCGAGGAAAAGCTCATGGACGAATGGTTGCGCTAGATGATGTTGAAATTTTATCCTCTTTAATTGATTGCTGCGATGCAATTAAACAACACGGTGCTTTAGTTGCAATAGAGCTAATTCATGCAGGTTGCAGAGCCCGTCCTGAATATTGCCAAAAAGGACCTGTAGGACCAAGTGCACATATGGGGATTTATGGTGAAATGGTCGAGGAGTTAAATGATGACTTAATCGAAGAGATTGTAGAATCATTTGGCAAAGCAGCTTTTATGGCAAGATGTGGTGGTGTCAATATCATTACCCTTCACGCATGTCATGGGTGGATTTTTTCACAGTTTCTAGCAAAATCAACAAATCAGCGCACCGATAAATATGGGGGTAGTCTTGAAAATAGAGCGCGTTTTTCATTAATGGTGATTGAACGCGTGCGCAAATATTGTGGGCCTCAATGCCCTATTGAATTTAGAATGAGTGGATCTGATCTATATGATGGAGGCATCACGATTGAGGAATCTATCGAATATGCAAAAATGTTAGATGATAAAGTTGATTTATTTCATATTTCAGCAGGGTCTTTTAATGTACCTGATACCTCAACGCGCATGTTTCCTTCTATGTATTTGGCTGCTGGTGTGAATGTTCCTTTTGCTGAGGCAATTAAAAAAGCTGTTAAAACGCCTGTTGCAACAGTTGGTGGTCTTGGGTGTGATCCCATCCAAATGGAAGAGATTATCGCATCTGGACAAGCAGATATTATCAATATTGCACGTGCCTCAGTTGCTGATACGGATATTGTAAATAAAATAAAACAGGGACGAGAAGACGAGATTACAACGTGTTTGCGCTGTAATTATTGCCTGAGTTTGTCGTTTGTACCGCATGTCCCTTTTGCTGTTCGTGTTTTAAGATGCGCAGTAAATCCTATCATTGGTTTTGAACTTGAGACACAATCATTATTACCCGCGCTAAATAAGAAAAAAGTTCTTGTAGTCGGCAGCGGTCCTGGTGGAATGCAGGCGGCATTAACCTCGATTGAAAGAGGTCATGACGTATTATTATGTGAAAAAGCAGATCGTTTAGGCGGCTTGTTAAATACCGCGGATCACGTCTCATTTAAGCATAATATGAAAAAATACAAAGAATCTTTAATTGCGCGCGTTAACAAAAGCACAATTAAAGTGATGTTAAACACAGAAGTCACCCCTGATTTTATCGATAAAAATCAACCTGACGCTTTAATTGTTGCAGTGGGAGCTGAGGTTATCATTCCTAATATACCTGGAATAGATCTCAAAAATGTTATGTTTGCCGCAAGAGATTATGGTAAAGAATCACAAGTAGGGCAAAAAGTAGTTGTTATTGGTGGTGGACTTGTTGGTTGTGAAGAGGGCTTGTATTACAAACAGCTTGGACGAGATGTCACCATCCTTGAAATGACTAGCGAATTAGCCAAGGAATCCTATTACTTACACTTGCGAGCGACACTAAATGAAATGGAAGACGCACAGGTTAAAGTTAATTTAAATACAAAATGCACTAAAATTATCGAAAATGGCGTATATGCAGTTAATGACAATGGGGAAGAACATTTTTTTGAGGCAGATACTGTGTTAGTGTCGGTAGGCTTAAAGCCACTTTCTCATGTTGTAGAGTCTTTACGGGATCTTGCCGAAGAGTTCTCGGTTGTTGGAGATTGTTTTGAAGCAAAAACAATTACTGAAGCCGTGCGCACAGGCTATAACGCTGCAATTACCTTGTGATTTTATAATATTACGCACCTTAAATATAATTTTTAATATTTTCAAATATTTATTTCTTTTTTAAGTCTTTAATAGAGAAATAGGCTACTCCATTTTCGGCTTTAGTTGCGATAAATTCAGGCATTTTTGCAGACCCATAAATGATCTCAAGCTCGACACTGTAGAGTCCTGTTTGCTCATTAAAATGGGTTTGCTTCATTTCATCCTCCCAATTTTTAAACCATCTTGCCGTTCTAAGACCTCTAAAGTCAGTAAAAGGACGCACTCCCGTAATCCTAATATCATCTAATAAAGTTTGCAGATTAGTATAAGTTAGCATGATTTTTTCAATATGCATGACTGTTTCAATAAATCCTGCGGCATGAAGCGCATTTCCAAGAGCTTTAATTTCAGGAAAGATATTAATTTGCATTGCATTTTGTGCAAATACTAACGACTCTAAACTTC
>BHEQ01000246.1 GCA_003864535.1 Gammaproteobacteria bacterium | reverse complement strand
CCACTCATTAAAACTGCACCTGAAGCAATATCAGCTGGAGCAATAATATACGCACGTTCACCATCGGCATAACATACTAAAGCGATATGCGCAGAACGGTTAGGATCGTATTCAATACGCTCAACTGTTGCTGGAATATTCTCTTTATTACGTTTAAAGTCAATAATACGGTAATGCTGTTTATGTCCACCACCACGATGACGCGTGGTAATACGCCCATTATTATTACGCCCGCCAGTTTTAGACTGCGCTTCTAATAAAGGAGCATACGGATCACCTTTATGTAAACCTGGGGTTACGATGCGAACTTGCGCACGGCGACCTGGTGAGGTTGGTTTTGATTTAATAATAGCCATTATTGTGCTCCATTTAAAAAGTCAATAGATTGACCTGCTTGGAGTGTCACATATGCTTTTTTCCAATCAGAACGGTAGCCTGTAGAGCGCCCAGAGCGCTTGGCTTTACCTTTCTGATTAATCACTGTAACGCCTTCAACTTTCAAATTAAACATAAGCTCAATCGCAGCTTTAATTTCATGCTTTGTGGCTGTTTTTAATACTTTGAAAGTAACCTGATTTGCTAACTCTTCAATCCGCGCAGTTTTTTCAGATGCATGCGGTGCGAGTAAGACTTGCATTAAACGATCTTGCGTGCTCATGCTAACCATTCTCCTACTGAATTTAATGCTTCACGTGTAATCACTACATGCTCAAATTGAATCAAGCACACAGGATCAATTCCAGCTACATCAATTGTTTGTATATAAGGAAGATTACGCGTTGCTAAATATAATGATAAATCAATTGCTTCAGTAATTAATAAAACGCTATTACCGAGGCCTAAATCTACTAATAATTTTAAAGCTGATTTAGTTTTTGTATCATCAAGCGCAATGCTCTCAACTACAGTCAAACGCTCTTTACGAATTAATTCAGAAAAAATACTAGATATTGCAATCCGATACATTTTCTTATTAACTTTTTGTTCCCAGTTTTGAGGACGCGCAGCAAATGTTACACCACCAGAACGCCAGATTGGGCTACGTGAAGTACCTGCACGCGCACGCCCAGTTCCTTTTTGACGCCAAGGTTTTGCACCACCACCACTTACATCTGAACGTGTTTTTTGGGCGCGTGTACCAGATCTACCAGCCAGTTGAAATGCGACAACTACTTGATGGATCAAAGCTTCATTAAACGCTCTGCCAAATACTGCATCATTTACAGTGATTGCATCACTATTTTTTATTTGTAGTTCCATGATTAGTTCCCTCTCGCCTTAACTGACGGTTTAACAACTACATCACCGCCTTTAGATCCAGGAACAGCACCTTTTATAAGTAATAAATGACGCTCTAAATCAACTCGGATAACTTCCAAGTTAATTGCAGTACGTTGTACCGCGCCCATATGGCCGGTCATTTTCTTACCTTTAAATACGCGTCCTGGTGACTGATTTTGTCCGATGGAACCTGGGGCTCTATGCGAACGTGAGTTACCATGTGAATTGCGTTGATGTGCAAAATGATGACGTTTAATTGAACCTGCAAAGCCTTTACCTTGGCTGATCCCAGAGACATCTACTTTTTGTCCCTCGGCGAAATGCGCTACAGTAAATTCTTGACCGTCTACAATTTCATCAGTTACATCATCTAAACGAAATTCCCAAAGACCACGTCCAGGTTCTGTTTGCGCTTTGGCAAAGTGACCTGCTGCAGGCTTATTAACACGACTAGCACGACGCTCGCCCGTTGTAATTTGAACTGCCGAATAGCCATCATTTTCAAGTGTTTTAACTTGGGTAACACGATTAGGTGCTACTTCTATGACGGTTACCGGGATTGACACGCCTTCAGGAGTGAAGACTCTAGTCATACCAGCCTTGCGGCCGACTAATCCGATTGCCATTTGATTATCCTCAAAAAAAGTAAAAAAACGAGAGGAAGGCAGGCAAGCCTTCTTCGATATAATAAACGTAAGCTTTATGTAACTTATCCAACAAGTGAGTAGGTTAGCCTAGTTTAATCTGAACATCAACACCAGCAGCTAAATCTAATTTCATTAAAGCATCTACAGTTTTATCTGTAGGGTCAATAATATCCATTAGACGTTTGTAAGTACGGAGCTCGTATTGATCACGCGCATCTTTATTAACATGCGGTGAGATGAGTATTGTAAAACGTTCAATTTTTGTTGGTAAAGGAACTGGTCCTTTAACTTGTGCACCAGTGCGCTTTGCAGTCTCAACAATTTCTTTTGCTGATTGATCGATTAGACGATGATCAAAAGCTTTTAAACGTATACGAATTCTTTGATTAGCCATTTTTAATATCCAGAAGATAATGTTTCCCAAGCACGCTGATAATCTAATTATTGCAATGCTTGGGTGCGCGATGCGCAGGTAAGTGAGTATTTATTTTTTATGCACTAGCATTTGTGTACTAAGCAAAGATTTTAGCAACAACACCTGCGCCAACAGTACGTCCACCTTCGCGAATTGCGAAACGTAAACCTTCACTCATTGCGATAGGGTTGATTAACTCAATCACCATCTTAACATTATCGCCT
>BHEQ01000245.1 GCA_003864535.1 Gammaproteobacteria bacterium | reverse complement strand
CCATTAGGATTACTGCCAGATGTGACTTTACAACTGGATAGTCCTTTTAATTATCCGCATATCTCCGTCCTTTATCTGCCTAAAGACCTGCCCGAACCAAGCTCGCCTCTTTTTAATGAAGCAATGCTCCAAGCGACATTACCAGTGCTTGAAGCATCTGGTGGGAGGGCGTTTATTTTATTTACCAGTCATCAAGCTCTTAATCAAAGCATTGAATTTTATCAAGAACATGTGGAATATCCACTTTTTATCCAAGGAACTTTACCCAAAATTGCCTTGATCGATGCTTTTCGTGAATCTGGGAATGGAGTCCTTTTAGGTACTTCTAGTTTTTGGGAGGGTGTTGATGTTAAAGGTGAAGCTCTTTCGTGTGTCATCATTGCAAAACTCCCGTTTGCATCTCCTGGAGATCCTATTGAGCAAGCTAAAATTGATGCACTTAAGCGCGGTGGCGGCAATCCTTTTATGGATTATCAATTGCCAAGAGCTGTTATTGCATTAAAACAAGGTGTTGGGCGCTTGATTCGTGATCCAGAAGATCATGGCGTGCTCATGATCGCAGATCCTAGACTTACCCAAAAACATTATGGGAAATTATTTTTACAAAGCTTGCCTAATATGACTAAAACTCAAGATATAAATCGTGTCTATAAGTTTTTTGCTTATGTTAATGCACGTAAATCTTAAATATATATTTTAAGTTTATAGAAATTTATAGAAACTACTAGAGACTACTTATGAGTGAAAAACGTTTATTAGCTGCGGTTGATTTAGGCTCTAATAGCTTCCATTTAGCAGTTATGCAAGAAGATAATGGACGGCTTTTAGTTGTGGATAAAGTCCGTGAAATGGTTCAACTCGCTTTTGGATTAGATGACGATAAAAATTTAGACCCAGATGTTTGTGTGCGTGCTTTAGAGTGTTTATCTCGTTTTGGGGAACGTTTAAAAGGTGTGCCTACAGATTCTTTAAGGATTGTTGGGACAAATACGCTGCGCAATTTGAAAAATAGCCAATATTTTTTATCTGAAGCACAAAAATGCTTAGGTGCTCCAATTGATGTTATTTCAGGACGCGAGGAGGCTCGCTTAATTTATTTAGGCGTATCGCAAAATATTGAGTCGACTGAAAATGAGTTACTAGTCATGGATATCGGTGGTGGGAGCACCGAATTTATTGTCGGCAAAGGCACGAGTGTTAGATTTGCAGAAAGCTTAGAAATGGGCTGTGTTAATTTTTCTAAATTATTTTTTGCGGATGGAATTAACAAAGGTCAGATCAAAAAAGCCAAGCTTCAAGCTGAATATGAAATACAGCCATATATTTGGCGTTTAGCTGGAAACTTCAGACAAATAACAGGCGCGTCAGGATCAATCAAAACGATATTATCTTTATTATTACGTGAAGAATTTGAAACTGATTTAATCACTTTAGAGGGCATGAAAAAGCTCCTTGCTCAAATATTAGATTTAAAAACCCCTAAAGCGATTGCTAAGTATTTTGATTTAGAGATTGAACGCGCTCAGGTAATCACAGGTGGACTTGTTATTTTAATGCAAGCTTTTGAAAGTCTAGGCTTTGAATCTATGAAAGTTGCAGATACGGGCATGCGTGAAGGTATCGTTTTGGATCTATTGGGGCGTAATGATACTGAAGATATGCGTGATCGCACTATATCGAGCCTCTTAGTGCGCTTTGCTGCAGATGAGTCACATGCGAAACGCGTTACAGGGACGGCTTTAATTTTGGCTGCTTTAGTTAAAGATTCATGGGATATTGGACCTAAACCAATTAGATTTTTAAACTGGGCGGCGCATCTCCATGAGATTGGGCTTGCGGTATCGCATTCACAGTATCATCGGCATGGTGCATATTTAGTTGCTAATGCTGATTTAGATGGCTTAAGCCAGCAAGATCAACAAATAATAGCGGCTATTATTCGGCATCATCGTCGCAAAATTCACCTTGAAGCTTATGAGTATTTGCCGTGTTTTACCCTCTCTTTGACAATTTTACTGCGCCTATCGGTTATTTTGCATCGTAGTCGCGCAGACGGGCCTCCTGGAATTATTAAAATAAGTGCGGCTAATGCTCATCTAAAGCTAATTTTTAAAGAAGGCTGGCTTGAAAATCATAAGCTTTTAGTTGCTGATTTAAAAAATGAAGCACGCTATTTAGAGCAAGTTGATTTTGATTTAAGTTGGGAATAAATTGGAAGGACTTCTAGGAGGGACTTCTATAATAGGCTCGATTAATTAGATTTTTCAAGGCTTGCGGTTTTATTAAAAGTGCAGTTTACCTAGAGTTTACATAGGCAAATGAGCATTTTAATAAAATTGCGTAACGCAGAAAAAGAACACATAGATGTGACCATGAGTTTTAAAACTTGACATCAACTAGTAAGTGCGCATAAAATCTTCACCCTTTGTATCCTTTAAGTTGTATTTTTAGCCGCAATTTTTAGGAAAATAGGAAAATCCAGTTTAGGCAAATCCGGCCTAATTTTTAATTATCACTTTAAGTATCTCATTAGGAGTTATTTTTTAATGGCAACCGTCAATCAGTTAGTCCGTTCTCCACGCTCATCCAAGCGTGAGAAAT
>BHEQ01000244.1 GCA_003864535.1 Gammaproteobacteria bacterium | reverse complement strand
CAATTCTTGTTGAAGCTTGTGCAGCTCTTGGCTATACAGAGCCTACATCTGTCCAAAAAGAAGTCTTACCTCATGCTCTTGCTGGGCGTGATTTAATGGTCTCAAGCCAAACAGGATCTGGTAAAACCGCAGCTTTTGTTTTACCTATATTACACCAACTATTTGAAGCACTTGATGCACAAAGCACAGAGAATCAAGATGAAAGTGGTGATTCTCGCGTCAAGCGCCCACGTAAACCTTTAAGACCAACTCCTAAAGCATTAATTTTATGCCCTACGCGTGAATTAGCTCAGCAAGTATCTAGAGATGCAATTAACCTAAAAGGTAAGCGGCGTGGATTTCGTGTTGCCACAATCATGGGCGGCATGCCTTATCGTAAGCAAGTTGATGAATTGCAAGGTTGTGATCTTTTAGTTGCGACACCAGGACGTTTATTAGATCTTTATTCTCAACGCGCATTATCCCTTGCTGAAGTTCGCTTTTTTGTTCTAGATGAAGCGGATCGTATGCTTGATTTAGGCTTTAGTGAAGATCTAAAAAGCATTTTTTCAGAGTGCAAAAATATCGAACAAGCTTTAATGTTCTCAGCAACCTTCCCTAAACGTGTAATGAGTTTAGCGGAAAACATGATGCACGAACCGCATGAAGTTGCTTTATCAACAAGCCATCAAGCGCATACTAATATTCATCAAACCGTTAACTGGGCTGATGATTTAAACCATCAGTATGATTTATTAGTGCATTGGCTCAATGATACAACTATGGAACAGTGCTTGATTTTTGCATCTACCCAAATTGAAACAGAAAATCTTGCCGATGAATTACGTGATGCAGGCTACGATGCCTCTGCATTACATGGCGGAATGCCGCAAGCTGCGCGGAATCGCCGTTTGGAATCATTACGCCGTAATCGTTTAAAAATACTTGTAGCGACAGATGTTGCAGCACGTGGGATTGATGTTGCAACGATAACTCATGTTATCAATTATGGCTTACCTATGAAGCCTGAAGATTATGTACATCGTATTGGACGTACTGGGCGTGCGGGACGTAATGGTCTTGCAATTACCCTAGCTAATCCACGTGATCGTAGAAAATTGATGGCTATTGAGCAATATATTAATGCAAAATTAGTAATGAGTGAGATTGAAGGCTTAGAGCCTAAAACAAAAATCTCTGATAAACCTCTATCTAACGAGCGTCGTGGTGGTCGTGGTGGTCGTCCTGATTCTTCAGCGCGTCGTCGTGATAACCGTGGTTTTAGCTCACGTTCAGGCACTGCCGCGCCGCGTTCAGGTGCTGGTGGTGAAGCTCGCTCTGAGCGCAGTTTTGATGCTAAACCAAGAAGTTTTGCAGGTGCTAGAAGTTCCGCTGGTGGAGAACGCAGTAGT
This sequence comes from Gammaproteobacteria bacterium, assembly GCA_003864535.1. Lineage (GTDB taxonomy): Bacteria > Pseudomonadota > Gammaproteobacteria > Cardiobacteriales > Wohlfahrtiimonadaceae > BHEQ01. The sequence goes on along the minus strand of BHEQ01000244.1, from coordinate 1,227 downwards.
GCGCCACGAAGTGCCGCAGGTGGCGAACGTAGCAGCTCTCCAAGAAGTGCTGCAGGCGCACCAAGAAGCGAAGGTCGTTCAGGGCGTAGATCTTCTTATTAATTAAAATATTGTTTATATAAAAAGCCCATTAGATCTTAGGATTTAATGGGTTTTTTTAGTGTGACCGGCATGGATTATAACTAGGCGGTGAAAGTTCGCTGTAGGCGTAGAAGTGTATGAACTACTAGCAGATGACAAGGGCATCCGTTGTGAGGCGGAACCTGAAGGAAGTCTAATGCAAACTCTTGGCTTGACGAACAGGAATCATATCAGGCTGTTATCACTGGACAAGACTGCTAAACAAGTCAAAATTCAAAACACGTACGAAAGTGGTAGCGGTAAATATGTCAAGTAGATGAGAGGAAAGTGATAATTCTTGCCCCGTGAGATCTTGTGGGGCGGCGCGATCTGAAGTTATACAGTGATGTATAGTTAAACTACAAGAAGTCAGCAAAAGCCATAGTAATTAGCTAGCACTGAAATTAAGTTAACATATTGATAAATATAAAATTAGTTTAGATTAATACTTGAGATTTCGGCGTAAAGTTGCTATAAAATTGCGCATCCAAAGTCATGAATTGATTAAAAATGTCTATTAAAAGCACTGTACCAGTCCAACAATTTACACTATTTGGAAGTATAGCGGCCCCCATAATCCAGACAAAAGATTAAGATATAATCAAGTGTAAAAAGGGGTTAAAAAATGAGTACTAATAAGCGCAAAATATTTACTGCCAAACAAAAAGCTAAAATTGCTTTAGAGGCTAGCAAAGAGAATAAAACAGTGAGCGAACTATGCCAAGAATATGGCGTACATTCAAGCCAAATCAACCTATGGAAGAAGGCATTGCTAGACAATGCAGAGAGTCTTTTTGAAGGTAAACGTGGGCCTAAACATATTGATTCACAAAGCGAACCTGATCGTTTATACGCTAAAATTGGGCAGCTAAATATGGAGGTCGATTGGCTTAGAAAAAAGTTAGAGATCATTCCTTGAAGAAGCGTCAGGAATGAGTTAATTCAGATAATACGCTTTCAATATCAAGACAGTGCACGCTTCTTTGTGTGACTCGTTCAATTATCTAAGCTACAAATTAATTTTAGTTCCCATTTTAATTAATATATCAATTAACTAAAATGAGAATTTTTTAATTATATTGATTAAAATATCACATCATCTAATTG
>BHEQ01000243.1 GCA_003864535.1 Gammaproteobacteria bacterium | reverse complement strand
GCTCTTTCCTGAACATCTGGAAGCATTAAGAATAAGTAATAATTCTGTTTTATTAAAATATATCTGCTAATATTTTTAGCCATTAAAAATATCAAGAACTAAAATATCATGTCATCTAAATTATTAATATTAGGCGTATCGCTAGCTGCATTAGCCTTATTTATCTACAAGAACAAAGCACCAAAAGCTCCTGTAATTACAGCAACAGACAATTCATTTACGATTGAAATACCTGATGGATTTACTAATAGCATAGCAGATAAAAATACTATGTTATCTCAAGGATCAGGTGGAGTTCCTGCCGAGGAAATAGTTTTACTGCAATATAAAGGTAGTAAAATATCTGGAGATATGGTTTACGCTACGAGCACACCTTTTGCTAGCCAAGGAGAAAAACTAAATAATATAGATGAGTATATAGAGTTTATGAAAGCTCAAACAAAAACGGATAATATTACCTTTGCCAAAGTAGAGGGGAGCACTGATGAAATGGCATCGTCTGCAAAAATTGATAGAAGAGGGGTTTCTTTCTACCAATCATGTCGTACTCGTATTGGGCGAATATTAACCATGGTCTGTGTTATAGCACCAACAGCTAACGGATCTGGTGAGGTTGATGCCATTTTGAAAAGCATTAAGTTTTTATAAAAATGAGCGGCTTGCAAAACTTAAAAGAGTGCAATTTAAAATTGTGCCTTTGTAGGCTAATCCTTTTTTGTGATTTTTAGTCTGCTCTTGAGTTAGAATGATCTTTAATTAATTAATCTGGATTTAATCATGCAAGCATCATTTAAAGTACTCCTCACAGGCGCACGCGGACAACTAGGGCGTTGTTTACAAGATATCTTCCCAAAGCAGTGGGATATTTTAGCAGTAGATATGGCAGATTTGGATATTACGGAAGCCGCTGCAATCAATGCTTGTGTTAGTGGCTTTAAGCCTGATGCAATTATAAATGCCGCAGCTTATACCGCGGTTGATAAAGCCCAAAGTGAGTCTGATCTATGTTACGCCGTAAATGTAACTGGTGTGCGTAATCTAAGCTGCGCTGCTAAAAAGCATAATGCTAAATTTATTCATATCTCTACGGATTATGTATTTGATGGCAATAGCGCAATACCTTACGCAGAAGATATGCAAACTGATCCTCAATGTGTGTATGGAAAAACCAAGCTTGAAGGTGAAATAGCATGTATGGACGCTAATCCTGCGAGCATTATTATTCGCACCGCATGGGTCTTTAGTGAATATGGGCATAATTTTGTTAAAACGATGCTTAATCTTGGTAAAACCCGCGATGATATCAGCATTGTTAGCGATCAAATAGGTTGTCCCACTTATGCTGGCGATATTGCTGCTGCTATAATCAAACTGCTTCAAGTTCAGGAATCTGAAAATCCTCCTCAAGGAATTTATCATTTTTGTGGCGATCAAATTGTTTCTTGGTATGAATTTGCACAAGCTATTTTTGAGCTTGCACGGCTAACGGGTGATTATCCACATACACCACATTGCCATAAAATTGCAACGCTCCAATATCCAACCCCCGCCAAACGCCCTGCTTACTCTGGATTAGATTGTACTAAAATATCTAAATATAAGATTGAGCCCTCTAACTGGCACAGAGCGCTTACTTTAATCTTGCCAATATTAGCAAAGCCTTGCTCAGAAAATGAGTAATCTAAGCACGTTTATAATTTTAATTCTTTTAAGTTAGGTTATTGCTATGAAAAACTTCAGTCTGTTAAGTGCATCTATATTTGAGCGCTTAATCCTTGCAAGTGGATTAATTATTCTAATTTGCGCCGCTTGTTATTGGGCGTTATAGTCATGACTTTACGTATAAATCCCTATATTGAAAGCGTCCATCTCCATAATTTAACTCTTTCATATCAAAATCATCCAGCGATTCATCACCTTGAAGCAAAATTGCCACTCCAAGAAACAATAGCGATTATAGGACCAAATGGTGCGGGCAAATCAACCCTTTTAAAGACAATAATGGGCTTCTTGCACCCAGATTCTGGTGAAGTTTGCCTACCGTTTGCCCCCTCTACGATTGCATATTTACCCCAACAAACCGATATTGATAAAAGCCTGCCACTTAGCGTTGGTGAATTAGTGCTAACTGGTCTATATCAAAAATATGGAGTATTTTCAGGGTTTAAGAAAAATCATACGGATGATTTAAACAGCGCTTTAGAGCAAGTGGGGCTAAAAGGATTTATAGATAGACCGCTATATTCTTTATCCAACGGACAGTTTCAACGTGCTTTATTTGCAAGAATTATTATGCAAAAAGCACAATTGATCCTCTTAGATGAGCCATTTAATGCGGTAGATGCCAAAACAACTTTAGACTTATGCCACTTAATTGAGAATTGGCGGAGTAATGGAATTACTATTATTGCGGTTATTCATGATTTACATATTGCCAAACAGAACTTTAGGCATAGCTTAATTATCGCGCGTGAACTCATTGCAACAGGAGCTAGTTTGGATGTTATTAATGACGCTAATATTGAGCGCGCCTATAATACCTTACTCCATTGGTCTGAAGATGCACCGCTTTGTGACTCTTAGATTAAATAAATTAGCCTAAGTAAATTAGGCTAAGTGGATTTATTAGCTAGGCTAAGTTATGGTATAATACTTGCAGTTAATTGTTATTATTTTCAATAAAATTATATTAGGAG
>BHEQ01000242.1 GCA_003864535.1 Gammaproteobacteria bacterium | reverse complement strand
AAAAAAGGGATATAAAAATATCACCTTTTTTGGGCAATTAAGCCTATTTTCAGGAATCACATCAGGCAAAGAAAATCCTTTTTGCTTGCATATCTTTTTCATTTCTTGCCAACGCTTATCACTTCCTTGCATAGATGCAATTACTTGGCGTTCTCGGGTATTACCAATAAAGCTAATTTTAGAAATTTTAAAAAGCATGTGTTTTTAGATATTTTCAGGTAAAATGCTCAAGCAATCGCGCATCTGGCGTTTAAATATTAATTGAATAGCACTGAAAAAGATTAAAATTTAGTTGTTATATCAAAGAGATTACATAAAATATTTTTAAAAATATACTCTGTATATATTGCAAATTAAAGCAGACAAAAGTAGATTTTAGCATCTTGATTTAGATATTTTTAACTAAATATTCTTAAATAAGTTAATCCAAAAATATCTCTAGAACATCTCTAAAACATATATTTATCCATCCATCCCTTATCTTAAAGAAGACTTAAATACTCTATGAATTTAACAGAACTAAAGCGCAAATCTGCCACGGAGCTGATCCAAATCGCATCAGAAATGAAACTTGAAGGATTAGGACGGGCGCGTAAGCACGATTTAATTTTCGGTATTTTAAAAGCGCATTCTAAATCAGGTGAAGATATTACTGGTGATGGTGTTTTAGAGATTTTAAGCGACGGTTATGGCTTTTTGCGCGGGCCTGATAGCTTTTATCTTGCAGGTCCTGATGATGTTTATATCAGCCCATCTCAAGTTAAACGCTTTAATTTACGCACAGGAGATACGATCACAGGGCAAATAAGACCCCCTAAAGAAGGCGAAAAATATTTTGCACTTCTTAAAGTTGATACGATTAATTATGAAGCTCCAGAAAATTCACAGCGTAAAGTTGCTTTTGAGAACTTAACCGCATTACATGCAACGCAACGCATGATCATGGAGCGTGGTAATGGTTCTAAAGAAGATACCACCGCGCGTTTAATTGATTTAATCGCCCCAATAGGTAAAGGGCAACGTGGTTTGATTGTCGCGCCACCAAAAGCTGGTAAAACGATGATGTTACAAAACATCGCGCAGTCAATCGCGGCGAATCATCCAGAATGTTATCTTATTGTATTAATGATTGATGAACGCCCTGAAGAGGTCACTGAAATGCAGCGTTTAGTTAAAGGTGAAGTTATTGCATCAACCTTTGATGAACCTGCTATTCGCCATGTTCAAATTGCAGAAATGGTCATTGAAAAAGCGCGTAGATTAGTTGAACATAAGCGCGATGTGGTTATTTTATTAGACTCAATCACACGCTTAGCACGGGCTTATAATACGGTTGTACCATCTTCTGGTAAGGTTTTATCTGGCGGTGTTGATGCTAATGCTTTACATCGTCCGAAACGCTTTTTTGGGGCGGCACGAAATATTGAAGAAGGCGGCAGCTTAACTATTATTGGCACAGCTCTTGTTGAAACTGGTTCTAAAATGGATGAGGTTATCTATGAGGAATTTAAAGGCACAGGTAATTCAGAAATTCATCTTGATCGACGTATCGCTGAAAAACGCGTCTTCCCAGCGATCCACATCAACCGCTCAGGAACTCGCCGCGAAGAGCTTATGCTCCCACCTGAAGAGCTCCAAAAAACATGGATTTTGCGTAAATTATTACATTCTATGGATGAGATTCAAGCGATGGAATTTATTTTAGAACGCTTTAAACATACCAAAACTAATGCCGAGTTTTTTGACTCCATGAAAAAATAGTCTCTCCGAGGATTTATAATGGGGACTTCTATTAATTAGATTTTTCAAGGCTTGCGGTTTTATTAAAAGCGCAGTTTACTTAGGTAAATGAGCACTAAATAAAATTGCGTAACGCTATTTGATAATAGATATCATATTCTGGTATATCAACGTGATTTTCGATAAAATAATTTTATGTTTTTATAGTTATATTTTAAATAAAGGAGTTACAAATGATTAAATTTACAACTAACTTAGGTTCTTTCACAATTAAGTTAGATCATGAAAAAGCACCATTAACCGCGGCTAATTTTTTACAATATGCGCAAGATAATTTCTTTGCAGGCACATTATTTCACCGCATTATTCCTGGATTTATGGCACAAGGTGGCGGAATTTTGCCAGGAATGGGCGATAAAAAAGACGGACAACGCGCACCAATTAAAAATGAAGCGAACAATGGTTTAAAAAATAATATCGGTACAGTTGCAATGGCACGTACTGGAGATCCCCATTCTGCTACGGGACAATTTTTTGTAAATGTTGCTAATAATGATTTTTTAAACTTCCGTGCTGAAAATGCCCAAGGTTGGGGGTATTGTGTTTTTGGTGAAGTATCTGAAGGTATGGATATTATCGAAAAAATGATGATGCAAAAAACCGCTTCTAATCAAGGTCATCAAGATGTACCAGTTGAAGATATTTTGATTGAGAAAGTTGAAGTAGTTAGCTAGATTTTAGATATTTAATTAACTATTTATATAAATATACATATAATTTAAAACCCAAATCTATCTTGATTTGGGTTTTTTAGTGTGACGGGCATTGATTACACGGCTTACCCTATTAGAAATTCTAATTAGCCACTGCTGTTTAATTAAATTAAAGTAAGCTTTAGAAAATTTTAAGCTTTCTAAAAAATAAAGTTCACGTATAATCAAAAAGTTTAAAAATATATGATTTATTTTATG